>JAYEIY010000211.1:0-8124 GCA_034660375.1 Verrucomicrobiota bacterium | reverse complement strand
TCATAAGTCCCGGAATTTCTAAAACAAGCATGTTGGGTTGTTTTGCGACTAACTCAGATATTCCTCTTATAGCTGAACTGGAATATGGCTTTTTGCATTGTTCCTGTCCGGTTCTGGCAATAACGGGAACGAATGGAAAAACGACAACGGTAGAGATGTTGACACATATTCTTTCTTTATGTGGCAAAAAAGTAATGAGTGCAGGAAATATAGGAATTCCATTAAGCGAAGTTTCAGGGAAAAGTGGAAATTTGGATTATGTTATAGCGGAGGTAAGTTCTTTTCAGTTGGAAGAAAGCAAACATTTTGCACCTCTTGCTGCCGGAATAATAAATATTACAGATGACCATATGGATAGATATGATGGTATTTCTGGATATGCACGTGCTAAGTTTAACATTCTTCAAAACATTTATTTTCCCGAAAAAATTGTTTTGGGAAAAACTGTTTATGATAAATATTGGGAAAAATATGCTCCGAAAAATTTGCGTAACAAGAAACCTTTAACGGTTGAAAATAATTCTTCTAGGGAACCAAATTCAGATTTTTATACAAATAAGGATGGGTATATCTATAAACAAGAGAGGGGAACTCTTTTATTTGAAAAAATTCTAGACACTCAGTTGCTTCGCCTAAATGGACAACATAACTTTGAAAATTTGATGATTGCCCTTGCAATGTCGCAAATAGTTGGTATTAATATTCATAATGCAAAAGATGCTCTTTTTTCGTTTTGTCCGGGTTCTCACAGGCAGGAAATTATTGCTGTCGCTGAGGGGATTAGATATGTTAATGATTCAAAAGCTACCAATCCAGATGCCTTACTGAATGCATTGAGACGGTTTGGGGAAAAAAAACAGCAAAATATTATTTTGATTGCGGGGGGGCGAGATAAGAATATGTGTTTTTCTGAGACAAGGTCGTTGGTAGCTCAATACGTAAAAAGAGTTTTTGTTATAGGAGAAAGTCGCACTAAATTGACAAAAGAATGGGCAGATTTTGTACTTTGTACACAAACTGCATCTTTTATTTCTGCGATAGATGGTGCTATGGAGATTGCCTCTTCAGGAGATACTCTTTTGCTTTCCCCAGGATGTGCCAGTCAGGATATGTTTGTTGACTACGTTGAAAGAGGAGAAATTTTTTCTAAAGAAATTAAAAGGAGATTGGGTTAAATGTATTTTATTTCAAAAGTGTTTATGAAGAGTTTTATACGATTAGTTATATTTTGTGTTTTAGCTGTAATTATTTCGGGATGTACCGGACTGAAATTGCGGAGAGAGCAGAATAAAGAGACAGGAAAAAAGAAGGGTATTTCTATAATTTTAGAGGACAGAAGGCCAATCTTGCTTTCCGATAGGGGAGGGGTAATTCCTCCTCCATATGAAAAACCTTCAATTGCCCCATCTTCAACCCAATTAGACGTTCAGGAAGAGCAAACAATATTGATTGAAGATGTTCCAGAGATATCACTGTTGACACAGAAAGAACCTATAATAGAAACTCTTGCTCCAGAACAATCAGAGGAACAAAAATTGGAACTAGTTCCACTACCCATAGTAAAAACAGAAACAATAAAATATATTGTTAAAAAAGGAGATAGTTTCTGGAGAATTGCAAAAATGTTCGGCGTTAGCATGCATGAACTTGTTGCCTATAATCATAAAAATTTAAAAACAATACTTACTGTAGGGACTGTTCTTGAGATTCCACCGGGAGGAGAACTGAATCCTAAATGGAATAAGACAAAAGAGAGAAGTAAAAAGAGTATCAAACAAAATACTTCACCTGCGAACAAAAGCTCTCAGTTATCAAATCCTATGCTGAATTACAAACCTAAAGGAAAAGAACTTCTTCCTTCAAATGGGCAATATCACATACAAAAAGGTGACAGCCTCTATAAAATAAGCCATCGTTTTGGAATTTCTGTAAAAAAAATTATGAGTCTCAATGATTTAAAGTCGACCGTTATACACCCTGGAGCCACTTTAGTCTTAAAAGAATCCTCTTCCGCTGGTATTAAAGCCGAACCCGTTATGGATTTTGATTCAGGTTTTGAAGACGACGCATTAGAAGATGGCTTTGACGATACCGGAATAATACAAAAGGAAGAGTCTCCATCAGATTTAAGATATTTTGATACTAAAAATATCTCATCTACTTCAACGACAGAACTGGGAAAAATAAAAGATCCAGCAAAGGACATCCCTAAATCTAA
The DNA here is from genome assembly GCA_034660375.1 of Verrucomicrobiota bacterium. Lineage (GTDB taxonomy): Bacteria > Verrucomicrobiota > Lentisphaeria > UBA2565 > JAYEIY01 > JAYEIY01. The sequence continues at coordinate 5,906 of JAYEIY010000211.1, read as the reverse complement.
TAAAATTAAAAAAGAGAATAGGATTATTTCCAAGATTCTGCATACTGTTCAACACACAGATACTATTGAGTCAATTGTAAAGCTTTATGGTTCTTCAGAAGAGTTGATAAAGAATGCAAACCCAAAGGTGAAAGATTGGAATAATTTGCCACTTGAACTTGAATTACAAATACCTGTAGAAGAATAGACATTGTATGAAAAGTTTTAGAATGAACTGAAAAAGGCTTTGCTAGGAATCTCTAATTAGCCTCTCGAAAGCCTGTATGAAAAGGTTTTGCTTTTTAAAAACCTTTTTATACAGGATTTAATTAATAGAAATTTAAAGGAGCATCGTTAATTTTTGTGTATAGACCGAGTTGGGACGAATATTTTATGAAAATAGTTGAAGTTGTTGCTCTTCGCTCTAATTGTTGCAGGAGACATGTCGCCGCTATAATAGTCAAAAATCATCGTATAATAGCAACGGGATACAACGGAACTCCCAAAGGAATAAAAAATTGTTTTGATGGGGGGTGTGAAAGATGTAACTCAGAGATTCCTTCAGGAGAAGGTCTTGAACAGTGCATTTGCTGTCACGCTGAGGAGAATGCGATAGTTCAGTCAGCATATCATGGGATATCTGTTAAGGATTCGGTTATGTATTGTACATACAGTCCCTGTTCTACTTGTGCCAGAATGATTATAAACGCTGGGATTCTTGAGGTTGTTTACAAAGAAGAATATACCATTCATGAGCGAACCATGAGACTTTTTGACGAAGCTGGAATATCTATTAGAAAGTTTATGAAAGAAAACAACGAAACATAAAAAATATTTTAATAATCCAAGCAAGGTATAAAAAAAAAGAAGGTTATTTATGAAATTCATGGGTTGGATACTTTTTGTTGTTGGGGTTATAGCTTGTATTGGATATAAACAAAAAGTTAATAAAGACTTTTATTATAGGAAAAGACAAGCACAACAACGCCTTGAAAAAAAGAAAGAAGAACTGGATAAGCGTGAAATTATTCAAAAATTAAAATTGGAAGAAATACAGGAAACCTATGATAAATTCGGTGATAAAGCAAACTCTTTTCAGAAAAAAAATCTGCATCTCGTTCTGAGATAAGAGCTATAAAAAAGAAAATTCAAAATGTTGAAAATGAAATATCCACGTTACGGAACAAGAAAACAACAGTCTCTGATAAAAAAATTGATAATAGCGCAGAAAGAAAGGCATATCAGATAAAAATAAAACGCTTAAGAAAAGAAATAAAATATCTTGAGGGAAAGATAAAAACAGTAATGGAACCGGGGGAATTAAGATAATGGATATCCTAGGATTTATTTTAGCATTTTTAAGTTTTGTTTACATGGGGATTCTTAATTCTGATTGCAAAAAAGGGCTTGCAAGGATAGATGCCAAGTACCAAATAGATAACAAAAAACTCGTGGAATTAGCAAACATAAAAACCGAAAACAATATAGAAAAACAAAAGGCAATAAAACAACGCGCGGAAGAAATGAATAAGAAAGCGACAGATTTGATAAATGAGCATAGAAAACTGGAAAAAGAGTTAGCCGAGCTTCATAAAAAAAAGGAAAATCTGGATGCTGAATTGTTACAAGTAAAAAAATCGATGAAAAATTTGCAAGAAGTCGCGAGCCTTACGCAAGACGGATTAAAAGACCTTAAAGATATGTCAAATAACCTCCTAAAAAAGAAAAGAGAGGCGATCGCAACCTATAAAAGAAGATTTACACAACTTGATAAAAAATATATGTCAATACTGAGCAATATGCGTGAATCGGGGATAAAAGGATTTGCTCTCAGATATAAACATACTCCCTTTGGACCATGTGCTCTTTTTGCATTTGCAGAATTTAACTATAAAACTGGCACTGCTAGAAGGGCTGCAGCACCATACAAACAGCTTATAAAAATATATCCTGATTCTAAATATGTTGCCTATGCACAAGCTCAGTTAAATAGAATTCGACAACGAAAAAGATTTGAACCTTCTGATGCTCCACAGAAAATATACTACAAGGCATTACAATTACACTAGACATAAACAAATATAATATTTAAATTTTGAGGTATATCTATGAATAAGCCTATTTTTCCAATTGATATAAAAGGACGTTGGATCTGGTTGTCAGGGCATGATGGACAAATGGAACAGTATTTGTTTTTTCGCAGAGAATTCCCATTGGAAGGAACTCCGGGTTATGCAGATTTCTGGATTGCCGCAAAAAGTTCATTTCATGTTTATGTCAACGGAAGGCATCTTTTTCAAGGAGCATCTTTACAAGACAATAATGACGCGTATGCATACCAAATGGATATAACGTATTGTCTCCAAACTGGGAAAAATATTATTGCTGTTCTCGTTCATGCGACAGATGTGCCTCGATATGCGCATTTTATTCAAAAAGGTGCTCTTTGGGCTCAGGTTAATATGGACGGAGAAGCAAAATTCTGGACGGATGAAAGATGGCAGGTAAAAAATGCCGATTGCTATAAAGGAAACCGTTCCAGGATCTCAGAAGTCGATGGGTTTACTGAAAAATTTGATTTTAATCTTTATCCATCAAATTGGAATGATACCATGTTTTCTGTTGATCCTTACGAATGGAGTCATCCTGATATCATTAAGCCTCTTGGTGAAGAACATGGAGAAATCTCTCCAGCAAATATACACGAGATGGACACAGCATCTGTTCATTTTGAATCTATAGTTCTACAGGGTACATCAAAGCCGGTTTGTGCATCTACAAACATTAGCTTTTCAAAAATATTTTGTAAAAATGGCGTCTATTGCGGACAAACATTTTTCTATTCTTTTAAGTCCGGAAAAACTTCCTTTGAAATTTATACAGACGATCCCTATAAACTATTTGTAAATGGAGAATGTTTAAAAATTCAGGGAGAAAGTTCTTTAAGTAGCGGAGATATTGTTAAAAATTCCAAACCGGATTGTTTTATGCAGGCTAGCGTAGTACCTCCGGAGGGAGAACTCTATATTGAAGAGGGGTGGAATACAATCACTCTGGTTCAACAAATAGAAAAAGAAAGTGCTGGGGCAACTATCAATTTCCCAGAAAAAGAAATAGCTGATCTTAGATTTAAAAGAGAAATCGATGAAGAAGCATCCCCAGGATGGTCTCTTACCGGTCCCCTAAAAATACCTTTTTCCAACGTAACGGGAATTTTAGATATCTATAGCTTAAAGGCAACTCCCTATGTTCCTTTGTCTCCACTAGATCAAACAGTCAACTTGAAAGGATATGATTTTTCTCTTACTTCTTCTGAAAAATCTCCTGTTGATTTAATCGAATTAAGAAAAGGAGATTACTGTATTGTCGATTTGGAGGATATTTGTTTTGGTTTTCCGAGGTTTTCTGCATCAGGTTCTGAGGGGGATATTCTTAATATTGTTATTGGAGATATAATTCAAGATAATAAAGTTCCTCTTTTTAACGGGAATAAACGTAATGTAACTACGATTGTACTTGACGGAGAGACACACAATGATTGGATGGCATTTCGTCCTGCTGGCATGAAATATATGATGATAGTGGCAACTGAAGTTGAAGAAACTATACTTATTCGTAATTTACAATTCCAGACAATGATTTACAATTTTGAAAATGCTGGAGCTTTTGAGTGTTCCGACGAAGTAATGAATGGAATTTGGAATGTCTGCAAAAAAACCTTGAAAGAAACAATGAATATTTCTTTTATGGACTCTCCGACAGGTGGTAATGTTCAGTATATTGCTGATAGCATGATTCAATCTTTAGCAGCATTTTGTATCTTTGGAGATTCAAAATTGGCAAGAAAATCATTAAGAGAGTTCCCTTTTGTTCAATTTGAAACTGGTGAACTGCCTACAATGTATCCGTCAGATTATTACTTTAATATTCCTGACTTTATTCTGCTCTGGCCTGTATGGTTGCAACAGTATATTCTCAGCACTGGAGATATCTCTCTTGTTCAAGAGTTACTACCACATATTATGCTGCTCTTTACTTTTCTTGAAAAACAAACACCCCCAAATCTTGATGTATTATGCAATATGAAAAGCAATCAACTTGGAACACCTTTTCTTGATCATGAGGATATTGACAGAAAAGGGATTGTTACAGGATTAAATGCTATTTATTGTAGATCATTGCTAAGTACTGCATGGTTGCTTGATGAAGCAAATCTTGAAGAAAATGCCCATGATTTTAGAAAAAAAGCCTCTCGCATAGCAAAAACTATTCGAGATTTAACATGGGATCAGGATAAAGGACTTTTTGCAGATTCATGGAGAAATTTAGGCAAATCAGATAGCTATACACACCAAACGAATATCTTGGCTGTTTACGGAGGGATCGCTACAAATGATCAGATTCCAAGCATTATGGAGACTCTTTTCCCTGATTCAGCGAATGATTACTTCCAGGAGAATAAGACTTACAGCCCGTATTTTAAATATTTTTTACTGGAGACCTTGTTTGCACTTGGAGAACGAACCATTGCAACTAAAATTATTAAGCAATTCTGGGGAGGGATGATTGAGGATGGTGCAACAACCTGGCCAGAACTTTATTGTCCAAAACCAACAGATGGAAAAAATTATTTTATAGGGAACAAATGCATGGGCTATGGCGTTTCCCCCTCATTATTCTTTTTCAGAGAGATTGCCGGAATACGCCCAGCCTCTCCCGGATATTCAAGTGTTTATTTCAATCCCTCTTTCGATAGTGTAGAACAAGTAAAAGCTCATATTCCAACCCCGCACGGTAGAATAAATGTTGAGTGGGAAGCCTATGAAGGTAAGCCACCCGAAATTGTTCTCGATGCAAATTATCCCCTGGACGTGATTCCACTCTTGGATCCAGATGTTGCAGCGGAAGCCATTTTTCACGTTTCCGATGATATTACAATATGTCATAAATAAAAATTAAAGAATATTTGTAACCTTTACTTGGATATTATAAAAAAAGCATTATCTTATTTCTCGCCGCTGTTGTGGACTATGGGCCTTATGCGACGGATTATCATGAATCGAGTCAGATGGGGAACCAAGCAGCTCTAAATGATTACTCCGGGCGCCGTAAGAATCCTATTTTCTGTGACAGCGGTTTTTTTATTAAAAAAAACTTGATTTAATAAAAAACAGCCTAAGATTAAGTGAGAAAACGTTTACGCAACCAGGGCATATTATGTCAAAAACAACAATCAAAAATCTTGCTTCCAGTCTTGGAGTCTCAACTGCCACAGTTTCACGAGCTTTTACGGGAAAAGGACGAATTAGCGATAGGACGAGAATAAAAATTCTTAAAAAGGCCGAAGAAGTTGGATATAGAGCTAATATTTATGCACGAAGCCTTACCGGCAAAAGTTCAGAAACTATAGGATTATTTTACCCCTCACTTGTTAATGGAGAACCGGATTACTTTATAAATGAGATTATGTCTGGAATAAGTGAAACTATTGCCGGTTCTAACAAAAATTTACAGATTTTCCCTATTCAGCAGAAAATGGCAGAGAAAGTTATTGAATTCTATAAAGATGTAATTTTTAACGGGAGTATATCGGCAGTAATAGTGATTTACGGAAGCTTGTCGGCAATAACATTGGTAGAAATGGCAAAATCTGTAAATATACCCTATATTGTAATAGGAGATATAGAAGGAGAAGAGAAAAACTCAATATCCTATCATATAGAAAATGGAGCACAGCAAGTCGGAGAATATTTGCTTACATCTGGAAAGAAAAAACCTGCTTATGTAGGTGGAGTCAACGATTCCCCAAAGCGGAAGGGATTTCTTAGGGGACTTGGTTGTTTAGCTGGTAAAATAGGCTTTATTTACAACTTTATGGGTAAAGATTTAAAAAGTTTTTTCAGATTAATTGATATATTAAAAACATT
>JAYEIY010000210.1:0-8176 GCA_034660375.1 Verrucomicrobiota bacterium | reverse complement strand
CTAACAGAAAAGAAAATCAAAGCTCATGTAATTAAAAACAATATAAAATTAAATGAAGAAGAAAATAAAATCACAAATCAAGTTTTAATATGCTCCGTGAACAGAGGTTTTTGTTGTCTGAACAGGATCTCTTTGATAGTGGATTGGGGAGGCTGGGCAGGCAAGATTATAGATTTCATCCATTTCTACATACAGTGGAAAACAAACATCGTGTCTCATCAGCTCAAAGTCGGGATTGGAAAGAAGATGTTTTATATTATTTCTGCTTCCAGTAAAAAAATTATCAACACATAAGACCTCACATCCAAGTGTCAAAAGACGTTCGCATAGATGAGAACCAAGAAACCCTGCTCCGCCAGTAACCATAACTCGTTTTTTTAAATGATATCTTGCCATGCTTTAATTCTCCTTTTGATGTTCTAACCAATCTTCAATATTTTTGATAAACACTTCTATATCCTTGCTTTTTTTCAGAAAGATACCATAGACAATTTCAGGATCTATTTTTTCATAATGGTGAACTAATTTATTTCTAAATTGTGCTATTTGTTTTGCTGTTTCAATAAATTCATCTGCTATAATCTGCTGTTCATGCAAAACTGTAAATGCATCTGCATAGGAATTCGGTTCTCTGAGTTTTTCATCAGAAATTATATGGTGAGTAACATCCAGCATTGCTTCAATTGTTATTTGAAGTGTTCTTTCCACAAATCTCTGGGTTTTTATATCGTTTTTGTATTCATTGAAGGTAATGTTTTCAACAATGGTCAGATCGTGAAGATAACTTTTTATATTATTCAGTAATCTGTAAACGATGGATTCATTAACCATTTCGTTTCCTTAGATAATATTCGTTATCAAGATAATTTTTAAAAATACATAATTCCACAAAGGCTCTTTTTTCGTGATTTTTCTCAAACAACCTAACTCCATTTCTCAAAACCTCGTATGACAGAACAGGGTTTGCTTTGTTCAGTATGGTAATATCAACTTTTTCATTCAGTAATGATTCCAGCCTATCCGCAATTGTAAATTCCAGAAAAATATCGTATCCCTTTTTCAAAAATAAAGCAATATCAACATCACTTTTATCCTTTACAACCCCATCTTTTGCAGAACCAAAAATATAAGCAATCTCTATTTCCTCAAAGTTTTCCAGCAAAAAAGATTTTATTGTTTCTATATCTATTTTTCTCATCACTTTTTCCGTCATAATTTCAGTTCTAAAAATGATATTGTAAATTTTAGCAACTAGACATTACACGAAAAGCCTTTTTCGTTTCGCTCAAAGGCTTTTCGTACACTGTCTAATTACTATAAAGACTATGTCGGAAATCTCAAGCGGAAAAGTTTTCCAAAAAGAATTTCGTAGTGAATGGTTTTGCCGTTTATTAGACAAGAAAACTTTCGAGGTAAAAAGTGTGTATTTCCTTTGAACGATAATTAATCGGATAATATTTGTGAAAATAACGGATTAATTATATCATAACTCTTTAATGAAATAATTTTCTCCTCATTCATGTTACAAGCTAATATACAATTCACCTTTTTATTCTTTAATAATGGGGCTACTTTTCTGAAATTAATTTTCTTTTCATTCACTTTTTCTGCAGCTTTTGCCTCAATCAAATAAATTTCTTCCTTATTATTGTAAATAAAATCAATTTCTACTCCATTTTGATCTCGATAAAAGAATAAGTTTCGACCAGGGATAACTCTAGGATTTTTTATTAATTCAGAAAAAATAAGATTTTCCCAAATAGCTCCTTTATAAATGTTTGAATCATAATTTTCCATATTAACTCCAAGTAAATATGCAAGCAATCCATTGTCTGCAAAAAAAAGCTTAGGAGCTTTAATTAAACGTTTGCCAATATTAGCAAAATATGGAGAAAGTAAGTATACAACACCACTTATCTCCAAGGCATTAATCCATACTTGAATTGTTTTTAGTGAAACGCCAACCTCTTTTGCTATCTCACTATAATTAATAAGTTGTCCCGTACGTAAAGCACAAATTTGGAGCATTTTTCTAAAATCCCGCAAATTTCCTACATTAACAATTTCTTTCAAATCTTTTTCGAGGTATGTCTGAATATAGTCTTCAAAATAATCCGGCACATCGATGTTTGGGGTAGACCATAATTCAGGGAAGCCTCCTTTACATATAAAAGAGTAAAGAGTGTCTTTATCAAAAAAACCGGAATCACGAAGTTCTTTAAGACTCAATGTTTCGAGCATAAAAATTCCAACCCTTCCTGCAAGGCTTTCACTCACTTTTTTCATCAGTTGAAATTTTTGACTTCCAGTTAAAAGCCATTTACCATACAGTTGCCTGTTCTCATCTATTAATATCTTTAGCTCCCTAAACAATGATGGCGTATATTGTATTTCATCTAAAATAACCTGATCCTTTAATTTACTAAGAAAACGACTGGGGTTTTTTTCTGCCTCATCCGCAATTAATAGCCTGTCAAATGAAATATATTCTGCCTTTTCTGCAATTTTACGTAATAAAGATGTTTTCCCAGTTTGTCTTGCTCCTGTTAAAAGAATCACTGGACGACTAGCAATCCCTTTTTCTATCTTTTCTGATAAAACCCTTTCTATCCACATCATAAAAACCTCATATATAAGATAATCTATAGTTAAACTCCAGATTATCTTAATGTTTAATTTAAGTTTGTCAAGCTTTTTTAAGGAATAATTTTAAATCAAAGAGGTTTCTTTTCGACAATTACAAGCCTTGCATCTTTTTTAGAGTGGAGACAAACAGAACTCAAAGGCTTGAGGCTGACGAACACGTAACTCAGATTCCCTTTTTTTATCTTTAATTTGCTAGAAAAAGGGAAAGTAGTTGCTCGGTAATTCAAATTCTTTGCTCAAAACAAAACATACTCGCAACTTAGCTTCCCTATCGTGGATAAAAAAAGGGAATCTGAGTTGCTCGATAACTTGGAGCTCTGGACAAAAATTAGGAGCTTTAATTTCGTAGCATGATTTGCACCAAAAAATGAATGAGGAATTCAATAATTATCCATTATTAGAAGCATTAATGCATAAATTTATTGTTTCCCTCAAGAGAAAGAATATTAAAGGTTTTGTTGTCAGGCAGAATGAATGTTTTTTTATTCGGATATGAGCAAACAACACTGGATATCAGGGTGATATCGTATAAATTACATAAAACCTATGCGATGCTATCGTATAGATTTAAAAAAAATAAAAGATTTCATCGTATAGATTTGAAAAAACAAAAATATATAATATTATAAAACAGACAGAGAAGGGATTACATATACATATATATATTGAGGAGATTTTTATGGAAAGAACACAATTATATTATAGATACAATCCATGGTGGGATGGTAACTTTAGTTTAGACGGGATAATAGAACGTCCAAAGCTTCTAAGCAATACTGTTAAATTATTAGACTCTAAAGATATAATTTTGCTAACAGGTCTACGCAGAGTAGGAAAGACGACATTAATGCGAATGTTAATCTCTTATTTAATTGTAAAAGTGGAAATAGCCTCAAAATACATCTTTTATCTTTCAATGGATGACTATAGTTTAAAAGATAAAACTTTAGCAGAAATAATTGATGAATATAGAAAGATCCACAAAATAAAATTTGCAGAAAAAATTTATTTATTTTTAGATGAGATAACTGCATTAAGAGACTATGAAATACAATTAAAGAATTTTTACGACACACAAAACGTAAAAATCATAGCATCCTCCTCCAGTGCTTCTATTTTACGGGAAAGGAAAGCACATATGACGGGGAGACACAGATTTATAGAGGTACCCCCTTTGGACTTTGAAGAGTATCTATTTTTTAAGGATATATCCATAAAGCCGGCGGACAGGGGATTGCTTGAATCATATTTTGAAGACTATATGAAAACGGGGGGAATGCCAGAGCATGTTTTAACAGGAGAGATTGAATATCTAAAGAATTTAGTAGATGATATTATTTACAAAGATATCGCAGCGGTTAACGGAATTAAAAATTTAAGATTATTAAAAGATTTTTTTCTTATATTAATGGAAAGGGCAGGAAAGCCACTTAGTATTAACAAAATGGCCCGCATATTGGACATTTCTCCAGATACATCCAAAAGATATTTGTCTTTATTCGAAAATACATTTTTAATAAATCTAATTCCAAAAAGTGGAAAATTGAATGTTAGATTAAAATCTCAGAAAAAATTATATGTCGCAGATTTAGGCATCAGGGTTTTATTTACCGGTTACAGAGATATTGGAAGTTTGTTTGAAAATTATGTCTATAATTTAGTAAAAAAACAGAATCCTGAGTATTTAGTTGAAGATGGGATTGAAATAGATTTTCTCACAGAAGAAAAGATTTTAATAGAAGTAAAATACAATGATTCTCTGAGACCGGAACAACAAAAATTATTTGACTCATTTCCGGCAAAAGAGAAAATAATAATAGGGAATGTCTATGATTTGGAAAAACTTAATAAAATATTCAGAAGAAATCATACTTAAACTTTAATTTAATTTTATGCTTACATATTTATCACATTTAAAAGGTTATTTCGGTCCATTTAGGTTATTTGATTCATATCTTATCCTAATTGGTTTGGGCTTATTTATTTCAGGAATTTTAACATGGATTCTGCTTCCTGTTCTTCAAAAACATCTTCCTAGAGACATGGGACGTGAATATGCCGTAGATTCTGAAAAAAGTAAGAGTAAACCTACCGGAGCTGGCATTATTATGTTTTTGGTTACATGTTTTACAGCTTTTCTGGTAATTCAGCCGGATAGGAAAATATATGAAATATTGGGATGCATAATTGCTGCCACTCTTACGGGGTATTTAGATGATTGTGCAAAGGAGCCCTGGGGAGAATGGAAAAAGGGGCTTTGTGATTTGCTAATTGCAATCGCTACGGGATGTGTTTTGTGTCAGATGGAAACAATAGACATATGGCTTCCTCTTGTAAAAAATGCAATTACAATTAGTCCTATCCTGTTTATCTGCATAACTACTCCGATTCTGTGGCTTATGATTAATGTTACGAATTGTACTGATGGAGTGGATGGGCTGGTTGGTACTCTTTCTCTTATTTCACTTCTTGCCTTGGGAGGATTGCTTTATATAGTGGTAGGCCATAAAGATGTTGCAACATATCTGCTGATTCCGCATAATCCGGAAGGAGCTACGTGGGCGGCACTTGTATTTTCTGCAGTGGGGGCAGTGAGTGGATATTTATGGTATAATGCAGAACCAAGTTCCCTTTTGATGGGAGATGCAGGATCAAGAGCACTTGGACTGACTGTTGGAATTTCAATTCTTGTCACAGGAAATCCCGTTATGATTATTGTTGTTGCTCCAATAATTTTTCTTAATGGGGGGGGCGGATTAGTGAAATTGCTTATATTGCGTTTTTGTAAAAGATTGAATATTCCTACAGAAAAAGATAAAGCCGGGAAAATGATGATCATGTTGCATAAAGTAAGATTTCCTTTGCATGATCACTATAAAACACATAATAATTGGTCGAATGCACAAATCCTAATGCGCTTTACATTATTACACGCTTTACTCCTATTACTATTGATAAGTTTGATGATTAAAATGAGATAAATTCTATTATAAAAACGAGAGGAATATAAGAATGAAACCGATAATAATATGTGATTTAGATGGAACTCTAATAGACTCACGCAAGGATCTTACACTTGCCGTAAACCTTACAAGAAAAGGATATAACCTTGATGAATTGTCTCTCCAGACGGTTTGTGATTACATTGGCAACGGAGCAGAAAAACTTATTGAAAGGGCATTCAGAAACACTAGTGTAAAGACTGCAGAGGCACTAAAAATATATAAGGCATTCTACAAAGAGAATTGTACTTCTCTTACAACAGTTTATCCCACAGTAAAGGAAGGATTGAAAATTATTCTTGACAAAGGATATAACCTCGCTATTGTCACAAATAAACCACACGAATTTTGCGATCAAATTCTTGAATTTGCCGGAATTAGTGATTATTTCTCAATCGTAATGGGAGATGCAGACCCAAAATATTTAAAGCCTGATCCGCAAGTTGTTTACAAGGTAATTGAAGAAACCTCTTCTATAAAAAAAGGCAGTTGGATTATCGGGGATAATTATACTGATTTAGAATGTGGAAGAAATGCGGGAATATTGAGATGCTTTGCTAAATATGGTTTTGGATATTCGCAAGGGGAAAAATGGGATATTAGAGTAAACTCTTTTGCGGAGTTCGCAAATGCGTTGCTGGCTTAAACTAGAATAAAATAATAAAAACTAAAGGATAATTTTATGGCTTTTATAGAATGTAATTTTTTTTCAGATGTACTGGGGCTTTCTACTTCAATGAATGTAATTCTTCCACAATCAACAACAAGACAAATTGGAATGCAGGGAAAAGTCAAAAAAGAAAAATATCCAGTATTGTATCTTCTTCACGGACTATCGGATGATCATTCTATCTGGTTACGCAGGACTTCTATAGAAAGATATGCATCAGGATTGGGAATTGCAGTAATTATGCCGGAAGTACATCGGAGTTTTTACACAAATATGAGTGAAGGTCCTGACTACTGGACATTCATTTCAGAAGAACTGCCCGCTTTGGCACAATCATTTTTCCCTATTTCAGACAAACGCGAAGATAATTTTGCTGCTGGACTTTCCATGGGTGGCTATGGAGCCTTTAAACTGGGATTGCTTTGTCCTGATAAATTTGCTGCTGTTGCGAGTCTTTCTGGTGCTCTTGATGTTCTGGAATTTCTTAATTCCGGTGAAAGTACGCCAGAAAAAGACATTGAGATGAAAAGAATATTTGGTTCTGTTGAAGATTTTAAAGGTTCTGAAAATGATTTATATAATCTGGCAGAAAAATTAGCACATGCCTCAAAACCTGCTCCTAAATTCTATCAACTTTGCGGAACAGAAGATTTTTTGTATAAAGGAAATCAGCAATTTAAAGAATATATGAATAAAATGAAATTACCACTAAAATATTACGAAAGTACAGGCACTCACACATGGGGATTGTGGGACAATTATATCCAGAAAGTTCTTGATTGGCTACCATTGTAATATTAACAGCAAAATCAAGTTTATATTTAGACCCTGCAGGAAAAGCTTTTTAAACAGCAAAAACCTTTTTATGCAGCCTCTCTAGGTTCACGATTTTTTTTTAACCACACTTTGCTTGCAATAAGGCTGATTTTAGATCACCAATGACCTACAGGAATGGAAAATCAGAACTCCAAGTTATCGAGTAACTCAGATTCCCTTTTTTATCCACGATAGGGAATCTGAGTTGCGAGTATGTTTTGTTTTGAACAAGGAATTTGAATTACCGAGTAACTACTTTTCCTTTTTTTAGCAAATTAAAGATAAAAAAAGTACCTTTTTTTTTGCATGAGGATATGCAAAGTACCTTTTTTTTGCATGAGGATATGCAAAGTACCTTATTGCGTGTTCGTCAGCCTCAAACCGATGAGTTCTGGAAATGTATGAATTGAAGCACGAATAATTAATTCTTCGAAACTATTTTTCTTTAATTTTAAAAAGGAGAAAACAAAAAATAATCAAAAAATCATAAGCAATTGTTTGTAATTCGTATAAAAAAGCCCTTATTCGTGCATTCGTGGCAACCCAGATAATTCTTTAAAATTTATATAAAAAAGCCCTTATTCGTGTATTCGTGGCAACCCAAACCCGTTTTATATAAGGTCTATTTAGCAAACCACGCATAAGTATAAATCAAAAATATCAGAAAAACTTGAAAAGTAATGCAATAAAACTATAATCAAAGCTCGGAGTTATCGAGCAACTCAGATTCCCTTTTTTTTATCCAGGATATTATTCCACCTCATATAAAGTCAATTCTTAAAAAAGAATCTCCGTTTTATCCCCAACGGGGATATTCACCGTAGCTCACTGCATCGCGGGGGGATATGAATAAGAAAAGAATATTCCCTGGAGGGGAATTTCAATGTTTTTGTGTTTTTTTTGAGGTTCCCTTTCAGGGAACGATTTGTATGTATGATTGACACATAGGGCGAATGCCCCATGCTACGATGAAATATCCCTGTCAGGGATGAAGTAGGGTGTTATCTGATGTAATCTTTAAAAATTAAAAATTATTCCACCT
>JAYEIY010000209.1:0-8183 GCA_034660375.1 Verrucomicrobiota bacterium | reverse complement strand
ATCCCCAAGTTTTGTAACGCCCTATCAAATACTGCATGTGGTTCAGGCTTAACATAATCATTCAAAAATGCTTTGTAAGTCAAAAAATAGCGTCCATCTCCATGTTCTTTCCATTCTTCTTTATCAAAATTATTAGGAATTCTATCCCATAAAACATAATTATCTTTTCCATAAAGCTTCCGCTCACAAGCAATTATAGATATCCTTTATCCCTCGGAATTCAGCAGGCCATAAAAAGTGATCAATACCTTTCTTAACAGCATATCCGACATCTCCACAGTTAGGACAGCCTCTAAACATTCTCATTTCAAAGCCATTGTCCATAGGCCAAGGCTCAGCTTTTCTCACTTTACTACGACATATAAAACATTTTTTATTATTCGTTATAATAAAACCTCTATCAGTATTTTTAAAATACGATACGCTGAACCATATATTTTATTTGTTTCATTCTCTGGATAGACCGAACTTATTTCTCAATTCTTTTTTTAACATTTCTAATATGATTGAAATAGTAAATGCTGTTCCTGTGGATATAATTTTCTTTTTTACTTTTTCCCAGATTTTATTATCCCTTGCCGCATCTAAAAAATAGTGTCCTTCCCATTCTAGTGAAATAATATGTGCTGCATCAACTTTGCCATGACTATCTTTAGCTACACTCCCTCGGCAAAACTTTTTCCTAATCAATAGTGCTTTATTATAAACAATTTCTTCTTCCGTATAATTCGATAAATCAACTTCTTTTTCATCTTCAACCTCAAAAAGCAATAATCTTATTAAGTCCATATCTCTTCTCATACTATAAAACCCCTAAGATTTTTTCAGCCCGCTTAGGGCGGTTGTTTCGTCTTGTTCTATGGCTTTTTCGACTGCGAGTTTCGCAGATTCTAATAGGTGTTTTGATTTTTCTTTTAATGCAAAACTTTCTTGAATGTTTGAGGATATGTCTTGCTGTATTTTCATAATTATAAAAAGCTATTTTTATAGTTTTCAAATGAATCGACTTTTGAAAAATTTATTTCAAATTCTAAATTATTTATTTTATCAATTCTTACAGAATCAATACCAAATAATTGTAATTTTTCATATGTTGCAAGTTCTCCTTCTCTCAACTTAAGTCCATCTCTTAAAATTAATTTCCCTAAAATTCTATTTGATTTAGTCATTAATGCTTTTCTACCAGCCTGACACATTTTTGCTTTAACTCTTTCGTTGTTTGGAAATATAAGAATAAATGGAACATCTATGTTAGGGAAAAACTTGGGAAACTTATGATGTAAAGCAACAGGAACAGGAATATAAACTTCATCAAGGTTTCGCTCTCTCCCCCCTGCATTCCATTGATTTAATCCACTTTTATCATATACTGTTTTATTACTTCCATATAGAGGAAGATATATCGTTTGTTTAATTCTTCTTTCTTCCTCAAAAAGATTATCAGACTCGGAGAAAAACTTATATAAATCAGATAAAGGGTCTTTTAAAATATTGACATCAAACTCATAAATAGTAGGTTGAGTATTAAATCTTTTTTGTAATGTGCTTTTAGATAGTAAAAAAGAATATTCACTCTTGTTGTCATTAAATATTATAGAGTTTTTTCTTCTTTTTATATTTTGAATTTCTTCTAAGTTTATATAATGCATTTCTTCCTCAAAAAGAAGGAATTTATTTTCTTCTCGTAAAACACAGTGATATATGGAACTGTCCAAATCATAAGTAGCATCTGTAAAAGAAAGCCTTGTATTTCTAAGATCTGCAATTCTATAAACAATTTCTTTATCTGATAAATTATCATAAACATCTCTTTTGAATTCTGCCACTTTTTGAAAATTGTGATAATTCCCTGCTAAAAAAGTTTTTAGACCTATTCCAATACCATTTTTTTAGCATCAGCGGAAACATCACTTCTTGATAAATCTTCAGCCTCAAAAGCTCTACAGAATATTTTTTCGGCAATTCTGTAATATAAATATGGAGATTTTGAATCAGAAAATAAATTTAAAAGACAACCTACTATTTTCAAAAATTTTTGATAATTATCTTTTTGAGTTTGCTTTTGGTGAAGAAAAAACATTTTTACCCCTCCAGTGCTTTTTTTATTGATCTTGCAATTTTAGAAATAACAGGAACCGTAACACTATTTCCAAACTGTTTATATAATGCTGCATTTGCCAAATTAGGTAATACATAATTATCAGGATAACCTTGTATTCTAGCACATTCTAAAGGTGTTAATTTCCTGATATTTCCAATTTGGCTATTCTTTTTTTTCCCATCAAGGATAATAGGAACATTATGACCTCCTGTTCCCATATTAGCTGTTAATGTTGGACAAAGAGAATTTTTGTTTTCTCTGACATATATACGACGCCATTGATATACAGTATCTATTGATTTTACAGATTTCAAAAGTTCTTTATAGCAAGGATATTTTTTATAATAATATTGTTCATTTACATTTTTTTCTAAAACATCTCGAATAGATTTTGTATTTTTTTCTTTTGTTGGCCATATAAATTTATTTTTATGGTTCTTTGTTTTAAATCCTACGATATATATTCGTTCTCTATTTTGTGGCACATTCCCATACTCGCAAGAGTTTAAAATTTTATATTCAAAATAATAATTCAAGTCTTCTAATTCTTTTTTTATTCTTTGAAAAGTTTTACCCTTGTCATGACCTTCAAGATTTTTTACATTTTCTAATAAAAAAGCTTTAGGTTGTTTTTCTTTTAAAATTCTTAATACATCAAAAAATAAATTACCTCTACCTTTTTCATCATAAAATCCTTTTCTCTGCCCTGCGATTGAAAATGCTTGACATGGAAAACCTGCACAAAGAATATCATGATCAGGGATGTCTTTATGATCTATTTTTGTTATATCTCCATACGGAACTTCTCCAAAATTAGTTTCATAAGTTTTTTTTGCATTCTTATCCCATTCACTTGAGAAAACACACTTCCCTCCATTTTTTTGAAAAGCTAATCGAAACCCTCCTATTCCTGCAAATAAATCTATAAATTTAAATGACCATTTTTTAGGTGGCGGAAAAGGTATATCATCGTAAAAAAAATCAAACGATGCCTGATATGGAGCAATTGGTTCAGAAATTGAATTTTTAGATTCACCTTTTATATCCTTTGTTTGATTTATAAAATCAAATTTTTGTAAAATGTAAAACCACTCTGGTTTTATAAAAGGATATTTATGTTCTCGCATTTCAACCCAGTGAGTTAAAATTGCATTAAACTCATCTAAAGAAGCTAATTCAGAGATATTATTTAAGATGTATTCTCTTAATTTTTTTAAAGTTAATTTATAATTCAGATTCATGCTACCTCTAAATAGTTTGAAGTTTTTAAATATAATTGTCTAACAATTTCTTCTGGAGTAATTTTACAGTTATTTTTATGTATAATAATTCTATATTCTGTGAGCAACTAATTCTTTTTTTTCTTCAAGTTCAATTGCGGAGTACGCAAAAATACCTTCCCATTTTTCTTTTGCACTGTTAAAAAGGGATTGAATTTTATCTCTGAGTTAGGTTTCTGTCTGCCCGAGTTTCTAAATTCAAGAAAACGCTCTGCCTCTCTGCCGGAAAGCCATTCTTCATATAACTTCGAGAAAATCAGCTTAAAAAGTTCTTCAAATACATCTACACCTGCATTTGCAAGAACTTCATCTTCCATTTCAAGAATAAGATCCTTTAGAGATTTCTTTTCATTTACAAGCTTATCTTTCTGAATTAAATCCTTCAGTGTAAATTTTTCCTGTAAAACTTCAGGTAATTTCTGGTGAGCAGTAGGAATATTTGTATTTCAGGGTCTATCACTTTAAATAAAACTTTTAATTACTCAATAATTAATATAAACCAGTTATTGTTCCCACTATTTAAAGAAAGTAAGTCGTAAAAAATAAAATACTAAAAAATGCTTTTTATTTGCTAAATCCTCCGTTGCTTCCGTTTATGTAGCATGCAGAGGCAGATTGTATGATCTTCTGCCGTGTTAAATTACCGGTATCCGGCAATTTTGCAAGCCAGTTTTTACCTCCTGCAGCAATAGGATTACTCCAATATTTTTCCCTTTAGATTTCTTTCTCGGTTATTTTTTCGGCAAGTACGCGTTTATGCCATTCGTTAGCTGTGTATATGATTACTTGTTACTACATAACCCCTGCACGAAAAGGTTTTAAAGAGCCAAAACATTTCCATACAGGCTCTATAAGTTCAAAATCAGAGATTTTGAACTCTTCTTGAAAAGATGCAAAGATGCAAAAAGAAGCATTTTAAACGCCTTTTCTTAAAAATCATAATTCTTGTTCTCCAGAAAGTGCACATGATACCCTTTTAGCATTTAAAATCCGTAATAACACAACCTAGGGTAAGACCTATGAAAATAATCTGTATGTGAATAAAATCTTCACTTATTACCTTTTTATATTTATCCCATATTCCACAGTTAAATACAGGCTATTAGCATTTATTCTATTTGCTATGATCTTTTCTAACAATTAACAACGAGGCAAAGCCTTACTCCCTGCGGGAGCCTCAGCACTTGCTCTACAAGATCGCTCGGGGCTCGCTCTATACTCCAAAGATTTGCGTTACTCATCAAACGAAATGACCTTAATGACAGACAATGTTGCTGATCTTGTGCGAAGCACTTTTGGACTGCTGTGCTTTGCACAGCTTTTAATTTAACAAAGAATCTTGCAAAAATCAATACTCTTTAACTCAATGGGTTAATGGCTATTTGATACCTTTAACCTCAAAAAAGAGTGTTTTTAAAGTTCAACTGCGTTTGTTAGATTTACTATTTTCGTTACGAGCATATATTCGGTAGGGTATTTGTCCCGTATTTTTTTTGATAGTTAAAAGAAAATTTCATATTGTCCTTTTTTATATCATTATTTTTAATCATGTCAAGATATTCCCGTGTTAAAAATTGTAAAAGTCCCGTAATTTGCACGATTTTCCCTAACTTCCAGCCCTCTCTTAAACAAACCATAACCCTTTTGAAATCATTTCTATATCTTGATACCAAGGATGAAGAATACTTTATTTCTCTTCCCGCCTGCTCAATTAATTTTTCTCCTTTTTGAAGTTTTATTAATAAGGTCTTCAATATCCTGATCAGAAAATGGAGACTTCACAGGGAAAAGAGGAAAATATAATATTATTAAACAAAAAACTTGATACCATTGGAAAAATAAAACTACCTAAAGACGATCCTCAAAAATAAAAAAAAGAATACTTAACTACAAAGAATAAATGCTTTTGTTCGTCATAATCCAAAAATAGAATATCACAATAATCAAGTAGAAAGACAAGTGAAAGCAAGTGTTATTTCCAGAAAAATTCTTTTAGCAGTGATACTAATGAAGGAGCAAAGCGAATATCATCCTTCATTCAGTGATAGAAACACGTAAACTTCACAAAATCCGCCCGTTTGATTTTATTCAGAAAATCGTTAAATTTGATTCAAAATTCTATCACGCCCTCTTGTTGGCAAATTCCTCTTATAAAAGCACAACGTTTTATCGAGAAGTCCTCCGAATTTTTTTTTGGGCATTCTCTATCCCAAAAATTTTCGATTCTACAAATGTGCTGACATAAAATTGGAATGATTCTATAGCATTTACAATGGTAATAATAGCTTTTATTCTCTGAAATAAAACATTTGTATATAAAGAAAACTGGAGAATCAAATAAAGATGAGGCTAAAGAACAGGAAAAATCCTAAGCTAAATAATTAAGGTTGTCTATGAATATAATGGATATAATTCCAATGACAAAGAAATAATTATCAAGAAAATTAAAAAGGAGATTGACAAGTACAAGAAAAAGAAATAAATTAAAAATATTCGATAAAGCGAAGATAAGCCCTGATGAACGGCAACTTATTCAAGAATAATCGAACCAGATTATGATAGAAATTGATTGTCCAGAGGAAGAAAAATCCTTCCCCATCTTAAAAATGACAATAATATCCTAGAGTATTTTATTATGCCTTAAAAACTTCGGGATCTGGCGTAGAGTCTCAGCAATAATTTGCGAAACTGAAAGTGCTCTCAAAAACATAAGTCCCTACAATGAACGTGACCAATTATTTTATTAGAAATATATTAAAAAAAAATGAAAGAGATAAAGAATTATTTCACAAGTAAGAAATATTTAGTCACCCAATTTTTATCTCGGGAATTATAATACTTTTATGGATATTTCAAAGATAACCCAACTGATTAAGAATAAATCGCCTAATTTTATAAAATTTTTAATATTGTTGTTTGCAGCTTTTCTTTGTTTAGAAACTCCTTTTAAAATAGGGAAAGGAGATTTAGATGACTCATATTGTTTAACCCTGAGTATAATAAGATATCTTGATCTTGATTTTGGTTCAGATATATTATTTACATATGGTCCCTTGGGATATTTACTCGAGCCTAGACCAATAGGCAACAGTATTTTAATTTCATTTATATACCAAATCATTCTGATTGTTCTACTTTTTCTTTGTTCTTTTATATATCAACCAAAAAACAATCGGTATATAGATTATTAGTAATTATTCTTTTTTGGTTATTTATAGGTCCCGACAAACAATTACTTTCTGTTATTGTTGTTGTTGCTTTCAGTTGTCTAGTAATCAGTGGCAATACTAAAGAGTCTTTGATCTCTCTATCATTAGGCACTATTCTGGCTTTTGTTGTAACCTGTACTAAATTTTCTCTTGGCATTGCAGCCTACAGCTCCATTACTATCGCTTTTTTAATTCGTTTAATAATTAAGAAAGAGGAAAGATCTCTAATTCTCAAGACGTCATTATTGAGTTTAATTATCTCTTTTTCTGTGCTATCATACTGGCAATTTGCAAATATAACCAATTTTTTTCTATGGTTTTACGGAGGACTGCAGTTATCAAGTGGATATAGTTCTGCGATGAGTTTAAAAGGTCCATCCGAGGAATTGTTACTTGCTGCAATATGTATAGTATCATTCGGGATAGTACTTTTTATAAATTATTTTTATTCTAAAGATACAGATCGTTATTTATTCTTGATTTTATTTTTACCAATGTTTCTTTTTTTTAAACATGGTTTTGTACGCCAGGATGCTCATGTATTTAGTTTTTTTTCAAGTTATGTATTACTGTTGTGCACTACGGCAATTTTTATAAATTCAGAAATTGTCTTCAAAAGATTTATACTTCTTGTCTGCATTGGCTGTTTAGCGTATATTTCTATATCAGATGAAAGACATTGTATTCTAAGCGGATACGATAGAATTCTAGGAAAGCAAAGTTTTCATATAACAAAAAAAATGTTCAACTACAAAGAAACTTTGAAAGATCTGAAGCATAAATCTAGAAAAAATTTAGAATATACTCGTTTGAAAAATTCTTTCGTAGATAACTATCAGAGAAACAAATTCACTTTTGACAGCATACCATGGCTAACATCTATTATTTTTACAAATAATTATGCTTGGCAACCCGCTCCGATTTTTCAACACGATGTAGCCTTTACCCATTATCTTGACAACAAAAATGCTCAACATTATCTAAGTAAAAATTCTGCGGATATAGTTATCTGCTGTTTCCAAGCAATGAATAAAAAACACTTGCTATGGAGTACTCCCGCAACATGGAAAAATATATTACTGAATTATTATCCAATTAATATTATTCACAAAAAAAATCTCCTAATTTTAAAGAAACTTCCAGATATAAAAAAACCTAAAATGAAAACAATAAAAACATTGATTATTGAAAAAAATGAATGGTTGCCAATTCCGTCCAATGAGAAAAAGATCTTTCTCAAAACAAAATTAAAATATAATATAAAAGGGCTTTTAAGTAAAAATTTATTTAGAGTGCCTCCTGTCTATATTCAAGTAATATTTAGTAAGAAAAAAATTAAAAAATGGCGAATTATACCAGAAGTTATGGAAAATGGAATACTAATTAATCCCATCCCCGATTCCCTGTCAGAGCTTGAACAAGTTTTTAAAAATAATAAAAATAGTTCACCATTATTATTTAGAATCTGTGGACCCGGAACCAATATGCTAAAGTTCCCGGCAATCGGACAATTTACCACTTTTAATGTTGAATAGCTGAATTAATCCGGATATTTTATAAAATTTATATTTTAGTTGTATTCAACTAATTTTC
>JAYEIY010000208.1:0-8326 GCA_034660375.1 Verrucomicrobiota bacterium | reverse complement strand
ATATAAGCAAGCTCTGCGCTAAATGCACCAAATTCTTTTCCTGCACTTACAAAATAACCTTTTTGTTTTTTCGGTTGATTAAATCCAGCAGGTGTATCTTGAAGTGTAATGTCTTTTTAAGATGAATAAAACAAAAGAAACACCAAATCAAAATTCACGCTCTCTGCTTAAGTTTATAACATGTGGAAGTGTTGATGATGGGAAGTCAACCTTAATTGGACATATGCTTTATGATGCGAAATTGATTTTTGCAGACCAAGAAAAAGCGCTCCAACTTGATAGTAAGGTTGGTAGCAGAGGGGGAGAAATCGATTATTCTCTACTTCTTGATGGACTGATGGCAGAAAGAGAACAAGGAATTACCATTGATGTTGCCTATAGATATTTCACTACCGATCACAGATCATTTATCGTAGCAGATACACCAGGGCATGAACAGTATACAAGGAACATGGCAGTTGGAGCATCTTTTGCAGACCTAGCTGTAATCCTAGTGGATGCTACTCAAGGCGTATTGGTTCAGACCAAGCGACATGCAAGAATCTGTGCACTCATGGGTATTAAGCATTTTGTATTAGCAGTTAATAAAATGGACTTAATTGGTCATGATCAGCATCGATTTGATGAGATCAAGGATGAATTCATTAGCTTAACTGCAGGATATAATCTTGATACAATTCAGGCTATCCCAGTTTCAGCTACGGAAGGTGACAATGTAACGAAAAACTCTAAGAATACAGCATGGTATGATGGACTTTCTCTTCTACAATACCTTGAGCAAATAGATGTGTCAGAAGATTTCAAAGAAGAAGGTTTTATTCTTCCAGTTCAAAGAGTAAGCCGTCCGAATCATACCTTTAGAGGTTTCCAAGGTCAAATTGAGTCTGGAAAAATATCTGTTGATGAAGAAATTATCACATTACCAAGTAATGAAAAAGCTAAAGTTAAGAGTCTTTTGCTTACAGATCAAAATGTTCATGAAGCAATTATCGGACAGCCCGTTACAGTACAGCTTGATCGAGAGGTAGATGTATCCAGAGGATGTGTCCTTGTTAAAGATGAGAACCTCCAATTAGCAGATATGTTCACAGGAACCATTCTATGGATGGACGATACAGAGCTTGTTCCTGGACGTAATTACCTAGTAAAAGTAGCTACAAAAATTCTGCCTGCAATGGTGATGGACATTAAATATAAGATTGATATTAACACCGGTAAACATGTAACTGCAGATAGACTATTTAAGAATGAAATGGCTACATGTGATATCTCTCTATCAGAAAATATGGTATTTGATAAGTTCAAAAACAATAAAGCTCTAGGTAGTTTGATACTTATTGATCGTATCACCAATATGACATCTGCTTGTGGTACAATTGATCATAGTTTACGTCGTTCTACAAACGTGGTATGGCAAAAGACAGATATCACAAAAAAAATCAGGTCCAAGCAAAAGGCTCAAAAGCCACTGACTTTATGGTTTACTGGTCTATCTGGTTCAGGTAAATCAACTTTAGCCAATGAGGTTGAAAAAAGACTTGTTTCTATGGGTAAGCACAGCATGTTACTTGATGGTGATAATGTAAGACATGGACTCAATAAAAACCTTGGGTTTAAAGAAGTAGCTCGTGTTGAAAACATTAGAAGAATTGCAGAAGTATCTAAACTGATGAATGATGCCGGTCTTATTGCTATCACTTCATTTATTTCACCATATCAAAATGATCGAGAGAATGCTAAAAATATTATTGGTGATGAGTATATTGAAATTCATGTGAGTACTCCTCTTGAAGAGTGTGAGAGAAGAGATATAAAAGGTCTTTATGCCAAGGCTAGAAGCGGTGAAATCCCCAACTTTACAGGAATCTCAAGTCCTTATGAAGAACCTGAGAATCCTCATATTCGAATTGATACAACGAATTACTCAATTGAACAAGCGTCAGAACTCGTTATGAAAGAAATAATGAGACATTTGTAAAAAAGTGAACGATACTATAAACGGTTGAAATCTTAATATTTTAATGACTTGAAGATATTTATTTTCTTGCTTGCCCCTAATGTCAATAAGGGCTTGACTCAATTCTCTTTATTTCATATTCTTAAGCATCTTTTCCAAGTTTTTGAAGGAATTCTGGTTTATTTCCAAAATGCCTGGAATTTCGTCTTCATTTTTCAAAGAAAGAAGCATCATTAGGCGTAGTCTTCTGGAAGAATGAGATCTGTTTTTGCATAAAGAACATCCTTATGTAAAAAAAAAAGGTACTTTGCATATCCTCATGCAAAAAAAAAGGTACTTTGCATATCCTCATGCAAAAAAAAGGTACTTTGCATATCCTCATGCAAAAAAAGTACTTTTTTTATCTTTAATTTGCAAAAAAAAGGAAAAGTAGTTATTAGGTAATTCAAATTCCTTGCTCAAAACAAAACATACTTGCAACTCAGATTCCCTATCGTGGATAAAAAAGGGAATCTGAATTGCTCGATAACTTGGAGTTCTGTCTTAACCATTAATTATCTTTTTCGGCATTCCTTTTCTTCTCATCTCATAGACTTCTTTTTCTCGATTTTGAAGAATTTTTGTTCCTGATAGTGTTCCATTGGGGTCTCGGTATGGTATTGATGAGGTTGTTTCGGTAATAATACGCATATTTTTTGTATCCAGCGGATTTTTGATCTGTTTTTTGTCCGGGGATGCGATTGTTCCGCCTTTTGTTCTTCCGAACGGGATTGTTTCACCCAGTACCATGTTGGCTTTATTTAATGCGGCACGCACAGCAGGTGCATTTGAATATGTTAGCAAAACTCCATCCTTTTTTATACACTTTTTAAGGTTTTCTATAAAATCTATTGTCCATAGTTCTGGATTTTTCTGTGTTGAGAATGGGTCAAGAAAGATAATATCAAATTTTTTGTCCTGCGTTAGAGTTTTTATTGTTTTTCTTGCGTCTCCCCAGTAGATTTGTAGTGCGAAATGCTTTTCTTTATAGATATTTTTATCCAGGAGGTTTTTATAAATTTTTTCCCACTGTGGATAGAGTTTTACTGCACTTTTTACAACTGTTTTATCAAATTCCAGGGAAACAATGGATAGAAAATTATTTGAACCTTTTGCACAGCCTGTAGCTACAAGTGCATTTAATCCTAATCCAAAACCAACATCAAGGATTTTTACATCTTTTTTCTCTAAAAGTAGTTTCTTCAAACCCGATGGCTCAATAAATTTTTTCTCCGCCTCGCTTACAGCACCTGCAGATGTGTGAAAATTTTCATTGAAAAATGGATTAAATAAAGTAAACGATCCATCGTCTGTTTTTACTGCTTCATAACTTGCTCCCGAGTCAGGATTTGCAGTCAGAGAATTATCAAGCAGATCGCCCTGGTGTAGATTACGTTTTTGCATCTGATGATAAATATAATCAATAAACTGTCCCTTTTTCATCCACCATTTCGGGGCAATTAAAATATTATCCGGCGTATCACTGCAGATTCTGATTAAAGGACGATTATTGGGGGTTCTTCTTATGAAATCAATAAGAGCCTCGCCGTACTCATGTTCATCCATTACATCAATTTTCCCATTCCTATAAAACTCTGCAAAACGAGTACCTTTTACAATATGAAGATTATGTATTTTAAGACCGCCAATAGGCATTTGAGCAAGAGTTTCTGCTGTTTTGTTAAATTCTTTTCTTGCCTCTCCGGGCAATCCGATCATGATATGTGCATCTACGCTGATGCCTGCCTTATTTAGTCTTTTTACGGCATCTGCGGAGGTTTGAAAATCGTGTCCGCGATTAATTGCTTTCAATGTTTTATCATGAACGGTCTGAATCCCTAGTTCCACTCTAAAATCAAAGCGTTTTGAAAGTTCTGAAAAGTATTGCAGTGTTTCTTTTGGCAGGCAATCTGGTCGGGTTCCCACAGTAACCGCTCGAAAATCATGCATTTGCAGAAGTTGTTCATAAATTTTACGGATTTTTGCGGAGTCCGCAAAAGTTGATGTATATGCCTGCATGTAGAGCATCAGATCTACATTGCCATATCGTTTGCGAATGTATTGAATGCCGGATTGGACTTGTTGCTTAAGAGAATCCTCTTTTGAAAGGTGTACTGCAAGTGCAGCATCTTCGCCACAGAAAAAACATCCTCCAGTTCCGTCAGGGTTGCGATTAGGACATCCAAAACCCAAATTTACAGGTATACGAAAAAGACTCCCCCCATAATGCTCTCTAAGAAAAGTTCTGTAACTATAATATGGTGAAGATGTATTGTTTTTGGTCATTTTACTATGCTATATATCTCTAATTTTATTTTTTGCAGTAAGGAAAAATGATTTAAACGAAAAAAACTCATTTTCTGGAATTATTATAGTTTCAACCAGTTTCATCTGTAATTTTTCCTAACCATTCCTGGTCTCCTACGCCAACAGCCTTTGACCAAAAATCTCTTTGTGGAAGAATTTCTTCATTAAACAATATTTCATTAAGATTACTTTGATACCAGTTTTGAATGGTATCCCAATCACTAAATTCCAGACGATTTAAAAGGGGCTTTTTATCAATAATTATTTCCTATAAATTCTTTCCAAGAACCATGTTTCCATTCTGATGGATGACTAACAGCTTTTGATCTAACCATATTAATATCAATGTAAAATAAACAACGGCGTAAATGTTTACCGCTTTGAATTCTTTTAGAATAAAAACGATTGCTCCAGAAAAAACCCTCGAAATCTTTTGAGAAATTGTAATGTTGAGCTACCGCTCCATGGATATACGGAAGAGCTTCGGATAAGCAAAGCTTACCGTGTTCTCCACTTGTAATAAGTAAATGTACATGATTGGAGGCTATCATCCAGTCCAAAACGCGAAAATTAAAATGCTTTGTAGTTTCAAAAAGATATTTACAATACATTTCCCGGTATTTTATAAAACGAAATCTAAATTCTCTGCCATGACAATGATGTGTAATGTGGTAACATGCTCTGTTTTGCCAATTTCACTTCCTTTGTGGCATAATTCCTTATCGTGGATAAAAAAAAGGGAATCTAAGTTGCTCGATAATTTGCAGCTCTGGATATCATCGGAAATATAAGAACAGCTAAAAATCATATTGACTCAATAAAAATTATGGTTTTTGCCATCAACCGTAAAAATTGAAGATATTGTAAACTTTAATTAGATGGTCCACGAAAAGCTTTTTTAGCCACGAATGCACGATTTTAAGCACGAATGATTAATTATTTGAGAGTATTTTCCCTTTAATTTCTTCATTTTTAATAAAAAAAGAGAAAAGGAAAGCAAATTAATCAAAAAAATATAAATAATTATTAAAAATTCGTGTAAAAAAGCCCTTATTCGTGCATTTGGCATTCCCGTTGTTCATTGCTGATGTAAAATCAGCCTCATTGCAAGCAAAGTGTGGCAACCCAAACCCCTTTTCGTGCAGGGTCTAATTACTTTGCAAATAGAGAAAAAAAGGGAATCTGAGGCGCTTCTTCTCTATCCTCAAACCTTAGAGCTCTGTATCTTAATTAGATTTTTTGAAAAATATGCTGAAAGCATAAACTATATTAGCCTAGGGTAGAGCGAAGTGGCACCCTAGGTTTAAATAAAAAAAAGAACAGCACGCTGAAAGCGTGCAATAAAAAAGAAAATAATAAAATGGCACAATCATTAAGAATATAATGAAAAATATGTTTGGGAATAAAATTGTTGCACGCTTTCAGCGTGCTTGTGTGTGTGGAATAATGTTCCTAGGGTGGCGCTTCGCTCTACCCTAGGCTAATATAGATAGCTCTTTCAGAGCACAAACTTTACAAAATACGTAAATTGATAAGTGGAAGGTCTACATAATGTGGACAACCATTCTGACGAAAAAATTCAAATAGTCATAATCGGCTTTTCAGTCATTTCTGACTGCTCGCCTCAAAATCTAGCCTTATTTCGGCGGGATGTCATTTTTTTTTGATTTTTTTTTGATTTTTATTTTTTAAAAAGATTTTTTTTAGTCTTTTTGAGGGGGGATTACATTTCGGCGGTAGGCAGGCGTAAGTTATTATTTTTATCTCCCGCCGAAAAGTAGTTAAAGATATGTTAGTAGTAAGACGAGTAATCAAAATAGATTTGATCGTTTTAATTGATAAAATTTCAGGAATCAGAGACATTAAATTTTATTTTGGGTAATTGGATTAAATGTTCTTCGTTTATATTGAGTATTTCAGATATAGCTTTAAAAATATTTTCAAATGTTTTTTTATTACAATTTTTTAATCCTATTGGAGTGATAAAGCTATATTTTTCTTTTAAATAATTTTGTAATATTTTATTTTTCATAAATTTTTCACCTATATGATTACCTAACTTTTCGAGTAATTGGAAGGCACCCTCTACTCCGGGATTAAGGGGTTGTTTTTGAGATAGGAGAAGCTTAATTTCGGTTGATTCTTTAGTAAAAAGCTTTTGATATGAGGAAAAGAATTCTTCTATATTTATATTATATTTTATTGAGAGCTCCAGTTGAGCTATTTTTTTGAGAGCTATTTCACATCGAAAGAGTGCATCCATATTATTTTTTTCATAAATACTTCTTCTTTTTGCATTTGCCATTATATCCCATATTTGCGGCATAGAGATTCGCCCTAGGGGGATGGATAAAAATTCCTTCAGAGAACATTTCAGTTGTTTTTTCAATATTTGAATTTGCATTGTTTTATTGTTTATTTTATCAATCAAAGAAATGGTTTCTTTTAGTTCTTTTATTGCTATTTCATATTCGAATATATCCCATAAGAAGAATGTATTTGCAATTTTTTTCAGGATTTTGATTATATTTATTTTTTTTCATTTGTTATTTTCTTTTCTGCTTTTTCAAATATTTTTATTGCTTGTGGGAAAAGATTTTGGTTAAAAAGGTCAATACCTTTATTTATTTCAAAAAAAGCTATTTGATTCCAAGGATTTTCAGAGAGAAAAGAGCGCTCTTGTCCACTTATTACTATGCCTGCACGATTTTTATCTCTACCGGATGGATACAAACTACCGATATAGCTAAATTTTTTACTATATTCTGAACATGCCCAAACAAGAGCTGCACTCATTGTTTTTGTACCTCCGGTATAATCTACCATTTCTGGAAATTTCATTTGACCGGTTAATTTTTTTGTTATTTTAGGAATTTCATTTAATAAGACAAATGTAGATTTACCTATACTTTGTTCATCCGGAGTAAGAATAAAATCGTATGGAATATGAGTGTTATCTGCTTTTTGCAAATTAGAGATAATTTTTCCCTTTACAATATCGCGTGTTATATATGATACAAAAAAAATAACAGTATCTGGATTATTGTTTTTTATTGAGTAGAGAATTGGTTCTATACTTCCACCTACGCTTATTATTAAAGTTGTTTTATTCATTTTTGAAGTCCTTTTTTTTTGTCCTACTTGTCAGGCAGGAATGCCTAACCTACTTTAGATAAAGTAAAGAGTTGGTTTACATGGTCTGATTACCGTTCCCATACTTTCTATTTTTTGAATGCATTTTCTGCATATACGATATGCTAATATTGCATCATCCTCTTCGTCTATTGTTCTCTTTAATTCTTGCCAGAAATTATGGATTTTTTTTTCATCCAGATCGCATTCGAATACACTACATTCGACTCTCAGTCCATAATTTTCACAGATTTTTGCGGTTTGCCTTAATCTTTTCGGGTCTCTAATATCATAAGCAACAAGAAAGAGCATATTTTTTATCTCCTTTTTTGAAGGTTCGTATCCTAAAACAGTTTCTCCGATAAAAAATGGTTCATCTCCTAAAAAATCAGATTCAAAAGTATTCATAATTAATAAATAGTTATGGCATTAAGAAGAATTTCAGATCTTCTTTGCCGTTTATTACATTTATCAGTTCGGTTATCTGTGAATCGATAACTCTTCGAAAATCTGTATGTTCTTCTCCCCTTTTTTGAACGAAACGTCGAGTCATAGTTTGTTCGTATGTGATAAAAAAATCCTGATGTGCTTCATACTTTAAATATGTCCCTCCATTTTCATCATCGATATAAAAATCTTTTTTCTGAATTATGTTATGATTAAGCATATTCAGAACCATCATGTCACAAAGTGGAGCACGGAGAGGCTCCATCAAATCAAGACTTAAAGACAGAGCTCCAAGTTATCGAGCAACTCAGATTCCCTTTTTTATCCAGGATATTATTCCACCTCATCTAAGGTCAATTCTTAAGAAAGAATATCCGTTTTATCCCCAGCGGGGATATTCACCGTAGCCCACCGCATCGCGGTGGGATATGAATAAGAAAAGAA
>JAYEIY010000207.1:0-8372 GCA_034660375.1 Verrucomicrobiota bacterium | reverse complement strand
CTGATTAGACAAGCATATGGATATTCAGATGATGAATATTTTAGGCTCAAAATATTTGATCTTCCCAATATCAAGCTTGGTAAAGAGTTATGAGGTCACCAGGACACATTATCGTGAAGAGGCAAAATAAGACAAATTTTTACTCTCATAGAATTACTTGTTGTAATTGCAATCATTGCAATCATTGCAATCATTGCATCTATGCTACTGCCTGCGTTAAACAAGGCAAAAGAAACGGCAAATCAAATAACCTGTGTTTCGAATGTTAAACAAATAGGTCTTGCCGCATTTACATACTCTGACAACTGGGACTATGCTTTGCCTGTAAGAGCCAGTGAAGTCGGTGTTTGGCGAAAAGCTCCTTCTGGAACAGACTTGGAATGGCTACTTTCAGGATTATCATGGTCAAAGTTTTTCGGGTACAGATTCCAGTGATCCTATAGCCTTCGCAACAGGCGGAATTTTTATTTGTCCATCTGCTCCCACAATGTCTCTTGTTCCTTTTGAGGATGGAGCTCTCAAATACAAATCTGCATCTTCCACTGACTGTTCATATAATAGCTATGGAGGACTATACCAACACTGGAATGAGGGAGTAGATGGGGAAGATGGAAACATTTTTTCATTCAAAGCAACCTCTTTTTCCAAACCTCTGCAAGTTCCATATCAATACTACTGCACAAAGAGACACTATGAAGATCATAGCAGTCTTGGCTATAATGATCCTTATGGAGCATATTCCTGGCATGATAGAACACGACCAACAGTTTTTTTTAGATGAACATGCAAAACCATTAACATCCCAAGAATATCGCTTTGCCGGTATAGGTGATGAAATTATGAAAGGACCATATTCTAATTGGAATTTGGGAACGGGGGGGGGATCCCCTGCGCATAAACCATGGGACTTCTGGCTTGACGAATTTTAAAGGGAAAATGATTTATGAAAAGAAATAAAGAAAAGAAATGCTCAGTTATATTATTCAAATTTACACTGATAGAACTTTTAGTAGTGATTCCAATCATTGCAATTCTTGCGTCTATGTTGCTCCCAGCTCTAAGGCAAGCAAAAGAAACGGCAAATCAAAGTAATTGCATCAGTAATCTGAAACAAATCGGCTTATGCATGTTTAGCTATGTTGGAGACTATGATGGAAGCTTACCCTTTATGCTTCCTGATCCATCTGCACCGAATACTGACAAAAACTACAGAGGCGAATACGGTACATCTCTGGAATATATCTTACAGGATTATACTCAACAAACTCCCCCGGTAATAACCGCAACTCCATGGCAAAATGCGTCAGGAAAACTCTGGATTTGCCCCAGTTCTGATACCTATATAAAAAATTACTTTTATCAGGATGGTGGTTTTATATACTATAATTCTTATGGTGGCTTAGGAAAACACTATTATGATGGCTTACAGGATGATGAATGGCGGGATCCCTTTTCCTATAAACATTCTCATTTTTCAGATCCTATAATGACTCCTTACCAATATTGCTCTAAAATGACTACTGAAGGAGAGATTCATGGTTCCTATTCTTACCACGAAAGAACCCGTCCAACAGTTTTTATGGATGGGCATGTAAAAAGTCTAACAACTCCTGAATATCTCTATGGCAAATCATATGGAAATACAAAAACCAGCGTATGCACTTACAGTGCAATGGACCAAATTGCCCATGGTAACTGGGAATTTCAACTAAATGAATATTAGCGAAAAGAGTAAAAGAGAAGTCAGTCTTCAGTTGTCGGTTTAATATATTAAAATTCTCCAGAATATTTAGACAGTGTTCGAAAAGCCTTCGAACGAAGTGAAAAAGGCTTTTCATGCAATGTCTATTTAGTTCATATTACAAACTACTTTTGCCTCTCCATTTTTACTTGGAATTATAGTAATTTTGTAATTTTCCCCTCTAAATTCACGGTCAACAGTTATTTTCTCAGTCCATTTTGAGGGGAGTTTGGGAATAAGATTGAGTTTATCATAGTCGGGAGTAACTCCAAGCATAAGTCTGACAATACTATGGTAGAACCAGCTTATTGATCCTGTTACCCAGCTAAATTCCATCTGATAAGCATTGTTTCTATGCATTGGACCATAATGACAGTTTGAATAAATATAAGGTATACAGTTCTGCTTTATATCTTCGCTACCTTTCACATAGCCCGGGCTAATTCGCTTAAATATATCGTAGGCTTTATCTAGCATTCCTACTTTTAAAAGTCCCCAAATCATAAAAGCGTTTCCATGAGAATAGATTGTTCCATTTTCACATATTCCCGGTTCCAGCGTACTAATACGCCCAATATTATCATCATATTTTAGATAAGTTGGAGCAAGAAATTGGTAGCCCATATCTGTTAAAAGCATTTCATCACAGGATTCTAGCATAATTTTTTGTCTTTCCTTGTTGGCAGCTCCGCATATCATTGCCCAGCTTTGTGTATTCAGAAAGATTTTTCCCTGTTCACTTTGATTTGAACCTATTGGTCTGCCATTATCATCATAACAACGAATATACCATTTGCCGTCCCAGGCATGTTCATTGATTGCATCAAGCATTTCAGATCTTCGTCTAGAGTATTCCTCATATTTGGAAGCATATCCAATATGTTTAAAGAGTCCCATCATACATTCAAGAGCGTAAGCGTATGCCATGCTTAACCAAACACTCTCCCCCCTACCCTCCTTTCCAACCGCTGTAAGTGAATTATTCCAGTCCCCAAATTTTATTAAAATCAGATTATGCGAGCCTTTATTGCTTTCCAGAAAATCCAATGATTTTTCCAGATGTGCAAGTACGGTATCAGAACCCTGATCATAATACGAAGCTACGAGATCAAGAAGTTCAAAATCGCCAGTTTCTTTCAGATAATCTGTAACGGTATAAATAAGCCAAAGGGCAGAATCAGAATATTGTTTCTCATCAACCGGATTCCAGCCGCGAAGAGCCATTCCATTGCTATATTTGTAAGACATTGCTTCAATAATCACTTCCCGTGTCCTTTCAGGCATTAAAGAAGCCACTCCCATTGCATGCTGTACTATGTCTCTGTAGCCATTCCATCCCCAACGACACCATTGAACCCCATATCCCATTTGTTGTTTTGCCCAAATGTTAGTTATACGATTTAAATGTTCGTCTTCCGTACTGATAAAATTCTTCCGCACTAGAGCCTGCCTGTCTCCCTTAAGTTCCTGAAAATACCCTTCCATACTATCCAGATACTTACTTCGAAAAAGTTTAACATTTTCTGGAGAATTTGTAGCACCAATCATCATATTTATAGTTTTAGTTTCCTCAGAAATAAGAGTAAAATTATACTGCAATGCCCCAATAGTAGCATCGGAACTACCTTCAGAACCAGTACAATTGCCCTCCAATAATACCTTGGGATTATTTAGAGTATTGTAGCGTCCGACAAAACTGTCTTTAGAGCCGTCAAATCCATCAACCTTTACATCTGAAGTAATAAATGCTGTTAGATAATCGTGAGGACGGGTATGAGGATGTTTTTGTGCCACAATTGCATTCAAATCTTTTCTAAAGAGAGAATTTCGATATAGCATATCTCCATAAGAATTAAAACCCCATTTATATTTGAATGAAAGTTGATTATATATAAAAAGAGACAAATTTCTTTTTATATTATCTGGATTTGTGATTTTTATAGTCCATAATTCTACGGGGTCTTTACCTTTTGGAATAAATATCCTAAATTCAGCTTTTATTCTATTTGTAATATTTGTAATAATTGTGTATCCAAGACCATGCGTACAGTTATATTCTTCATAATCAGCAATAACAGGTTCCCAGTTCAGTGTCCAGAACTTTCCCGTATCATTATCACGTATATAAATCAGCCTACTCATTAATCCATCACGCCCAAAAACATCAAAATCACATACTCTTCCAATGCCTGTAAAAAGTTTTACACCTTCTGTTTTATTAATCTGATAATCCATATATCCCACACCAGTGTGCTCAACATTGGAAAAAACAGATTCGTTCCATAAAAAGTTGTCAAATGACCGTGGAAGATTTGGATTGCAAATATTAAATTCATCTCCTGAGTTATTGAAATTTCCGTATTTATATTTCATATATCATCTCTTTGTTTGTATGTGTATTCAATTGTTTTTTTATTTACTGTAAGCGCTCACGATATTTTAGTATAATACTAAAAGCTAAGCTTTCTTTGTTTTTTTTCTTTTCAACTCACTGCCCTAACAAACGATTTCAGAATTAATTTCCTGGTGGATTTGAGGACTTTGAGCAAATAGTATTAAAAATTCGTTTCCTCAACATACTCTTTTCTGATTTGTTCGCGAACATCTGAAAAGGGAAAGTGTCTAGTCACACTCAGAAAACATTTTTTGGGTGCTCGATCCTGTTTTATCGCATAAATTCGAGTTAAAGTAACGACTAAACAACAAAATTCAAAACAATTCTCTACTGAATTTTTATTTCTTCCCTGATTGTCAAGAGCACCAGTTTCATATTTAAGTTCTTTAAACCCACTTTCTATCTTCCATCTGGTGGCATAATATTCAATCATTTCTTCTGACAAAAGCGTCAAATCTGTTGTTGCAAGAGAAATATCTTTTCCGAAAGGAGATGATTATCTTCTAGAATCTCATCTCTAGGCAACTGAAAAACTTGTTTGCAATTTTTCAATTTACTACTTCGTTTATTTATTGCCATGATCTTCATTTTTAGCAATATCTGCAAAATGCACTATATTTTTTGTTAAATCTGCAATATGCATAACAACACCTTGCGCAAATACTAGAACCCTTTGCCCATTTTTCTTTATCCCAGTGCAACATCAAGTATCATCATTATTGTAAACCCTATCATTGCTCCAATTGTTGAAAGATCTGTTTCATTTCCATGTTGCGATTCAGGTATTAGTTCTTCAACAACTACAAATAGCATTGCTCCAGCAGCAAATGAAAGAGCATAAGGTAATAGTGGTGTTACAACAAAAACTAAATAAGCACCAAGGACAGCAGCAATGGGTTCTACCAAGCCAGATAATTGCCCATAGTTAAATGCTTTTAATCTTGATAACCCTTCACGTCGTAATGGAACAGATATAGCAGTTCCTTCAGGAAAGTTTTGTAATCCAATACCTATTGCAAGTGCAATAGCTCCTGTTAAAGTTCCTATTTCGGGGCTATTTGCTAAGGCACCAAAAGCAACTCCTACAGCTAATCCTTCTGGAATATTATGTAATGTGATTGCCAAAACAAGCAATATACTACGCTGCCAAGATGTTTTTATTCCTTCTGATTTTTCGATAGAAAGTCCTAAATGTAAATGAGGAAGTATTTTATCAATAATTAACAAAAACAGACTTCCCGACAAAAAACCTATTGTAGGAGGTAACCAAGGAATACCCCCCAGAGTTTCTGACATTTCAATTGCAGGTTTTAATAAAGACCAAAAGCTGGCAGCAATCATTATGCCTGCAGCAAATCCAAGCATTAAATTTAATATTTTGGGTTTTATTTCTTTAAAGAAAAAAACCATAGCAGCACCTAATGTTGTTATACTCCAAGTAAACAGTCCTCCTAAAAGGGCTAATAATACTGGATTATATTCAAGCAACGATTCTATATTCATAATTTTTTCTTTTGTTAAAATCTAATTAATTAAAAATACTAATAAAAATGTATTCATATTATAAACTTTTACTGTAATTATTCTCTAGGCTTATTAATTATGTATAACGTCATGAATCACTCGTTCTGAGGAGCCATCGTTTTTCAGAATCAGGTGCATTCAATTGTCAGATCATTGCTCTGTAACCAGAGAATATGAGTTTGATTCCCATAAACAAAAGCACTATTCCCAAAAGAACCTTCAATACGTTGTTTGGTAAATGAACAGAAATGTAAGCACCAATGAAGCTAAAAAGCAAAAAACTACCCATGACTATCAAGCCAGCTTTGATGTCAATACAACCCTCTTTATAATAACGCATCGCAGCCAACAAACTTATGGGGGCAGCAACTATAAATAGCGTTGTTCCTTGTGCGACTTTTGGAGGAAACTTGGACAAAGACGATAAGCACAATATTATGATTGCTCCTCCCCCAACGCCTACGGTCCCCATAGTAAGTCCAGCTATTGCACCAATAAAAAAGAATAATGTCATTTTTTAACTCCTGACCTAACAATTATTATACAAATGTTCTTAATTTATGACATTTTTAAAATGCCGTTGAATTAAACTAAATTATTATAGTTTTATTGCATTGGTTTTCAAATTTTTCTGATATTTTTTATTTATACTATGATTTGTATTCATTTATTAATCTTTTGTAGGGACATGCGAAATGCTTGAGAAAATGCTATTTAAAATTATTATTAACGAGGCAGGATTCATCTAAAATAAAGTTCAAAATCGCTGATTTTGAATCTACAGAGCCTATGCTAAAATGAAATTTCTCAAAAAAATACGATAACTTTTCAGCGCATTATTTCCATGCTATATCCTTTCTTTTTCAAAACAATTCCCATCAGAACTCCAATAAGTAGAAAAAGTGGAATTGTAATCATAAGACGAACAAAAGTAAAGGGAAGACCGAGAAAACTAATTTCAAAAATGGTCATTGGAATTCGACAAACTCCTACAAAACCAAGATATGCAAAGATAACTTTCAGAGATGCTCCTTTTTTCTGTAAAGTCTCAGCTAAAGGAAAACCTACATAAAGTCCCCCCACAGAAAAACCAGCTAAAAGTAAAACCCAGAAATAACCTCTTAATCCACCATCTTCTCCAAGATGCTTAATCACAACCTCTTTTTTTATCCAAACCTCAAATAAACCAATCAAAATGAAAGCACAAGTTAATATTTTAAGCATCTCTGTCAATACCTTAACAAAAGCAAAACCCGTTTTTTGTCCATTTTCATAATCTATAAAATAGGATAATCCTATAAAGAAAATAAAAAAGAAAAATGAAATAATATATAGAAAACCTTTTTTTCTCATCCTATTCTCCAAAAATAATTTTGACAATTACAACAGTAACAACACAAACAAAGAAAGCAAAAAAATTTCTAACAAAAGCAATCTTGGAGCCAAGAAATTTCTTTTCAAGAGGAAAGCTCATAATTCCAATATTCATAAGAGAGAGACTGAATGCAGCAATAATATAATATGGAACGCCCTCCCCTTTTAAAGCAGCACATAAAGGAAATGCAGCAAATCCTGGCATAATAACAATACTTCCAAGACCAAGTGCTGTGAAAACTCCTTTTATTCCCGAATCTACACCAATAGACCTTTGAATTAATTCTGGAGGAACATAGGTGACAATAAAAGAAAAACCTGCCATCATAAGTAAAAAAAGAGGCAGCATTTTCTTTAACTTTTTATAGGCTTTTTTTAATGCGGAAATGGTTTTATCTTTACTTTGACTCAATGAGGACAATAACAATAGTGAGGTAAAAATCCATAATCCAAGATTCATTTTATTCATATTTTACCTAATTTTTATTCCTGACATCTGAAACCCGATATCTACCCAGCAAATAATCCACTTCTACTTTTTTTGTAAGCGGGATAATCCATTTTTCGTAGATATTTTTGATAAATTCAGGTTTCACTTTATATTTCTGATCCATTCTCTCGGGCTCTTTTCCGTAGGTTCTGGATTTTATGAGAACTCTATTAAGAAGTTTTTCTTCAACAATTTTATTGGTCAATTTTTCCATTATTTCATCTTCTGCTTTTGCAATGATCAGCTTTCTGTAGCCCTCTTTATCGGAAAGATACTTACTCTCAGCAACAAATTTGCCATAGTGAATTCTTTTCGAAAGACTCTGCAAACAATTAACATCACAAACCGCACTGGAACCATACTGCCCATCATCTCCGCCTTCACAAATATATGGCAAAAAATTATTTATATAGGTTTTCCGGATCGTATCATTAAGATTAATACTATTTTCCATTAGAGGAGAATCTATATCAATCGACAAAAGAACAGGCTGGGGAAGATTATCAAAAAATGGATGTTCGTCAGGACTTAGGTAACGCCTGACTTTTGCATGATTACATTCAGTTCCATACAAAAGATAATCAGAAAAACTACCACTAAAATCTGATAAAGGAATCCCCCCGGGCTTATAGATTATATTGTTAATTGCAAATTGCGCACGTTCAATAAGAGCAAAAATAATAGTCTCTTCCTGCCTTATCAAGACCTCCCTGATATTTTCTAACTTCAGTTGTTCATTCATATATTTAATTTAGTAATTGGTTAATTGGTTAATTGGTTAATTGGTTATGGGTAATTTGGTAATTTGGTAATTGGGTAATTGGGTAATTTGGTAATTTGTTAATTGG
>JAYEIY010000206.1:0-8418 GCA_034660375.1 Verrucomicrobiota bacterium | reverse complement strand
GGTTTTTACGTGTTGATGAAAGACACGTGTTGTGACAACATGACGTCAATAGGTGATGCAACATGGCATAGCAACTGACAGCATTAAATGAGTCATTCTGAAATGGCAAATTCTCAGCATCTGCAGCTGCCAAAAAACATGATGGATATTTGTCTTTTATCTGTGCAAGCAAATTTTCTCCCAAGTCTATGGCATAACATTTTTTAAAAAAATCAGGTGCTGTTCTCAAAAGGTTTCCGCTACCCGTTCCTACATCAAGAAATGTTTCATTCCCCGCCAATTCAGAAATTTTAGCAAGTTTTTCTATGCAAGCAGCCTGTCTATGTTCATTAAAGATACTTTCATTTTTGTCATAGATATCTGCAGATTTCTTGTTATAGACATCTCTATTTGCCTGTTTAACTCTCTCTGCTATATTGTTATTTTTATCCATAATTTAATATAGTATAATAATTAGAATTTTAAATTAGAATATAAAGATATGGTAAAAGAAAGGATTAAGTGTCTTAAATTTTAGTTTTATATTGGTAGCTTATATGAATATTTTTTCATATTCTTCTGTAATTTTTTCAGGATCAAATTTCCCCAGCCTTTTGAAAGCATTTTTTGTTAAAAAATGTCTCATTTTTTCATCCTCTTGTAGTAAAATGATTTTTTTTGCCAGAATATCTGAGTTTTCGGGAGACACAAGGATTGCACACGAATTACCATCTGTCACTTCCGGAATTCCTCCTACATTTGTTGCAATAACGGGTACTCCTGCGGCAAATGCTTCGAGAAGCACAATCCCGAATCCCTCAGAAACGGAAGGCAAAACAAAAAGATCTGTACGAGATAGTAAATCTGCAATATCTGTCCTCCACCCAAGTAGAAAAACTGTATTTTCCAGTTTTTTTTCCATTATCATTTTTTTTATTGCATCCTTATCTGGTCCATCCCCGACTATAAAAAACTTATTCTTCCTATTTTTAAGTTTTTCTGCCGCATCTATAAGAAATTTATAGCCTTTTTGCCATTTTAGACTGCCTATACTCATAATAACAAATTCACCTGGCACCACATTTAAATCTATTTGCTCCTTTTCTTTGAGAAAAGATTTAA
The DNA here is from genome assembly GCA_034660375.1 of Verrucomicrobiota bacterium. Lineage (GTDB taxonomy): Bacteria > Verrucomicrobiota > Lentisphaeria > UBA2565 > JAYEIY01 > JAYEIY01. Next base: position 7,317 of record JAYEIY010000206.1, on the reverse strand, counting down.
ATCTATTTAGATCTATCGCATTATGAATAACAAAATTTTCACCTTTAAAATCAGGGAAATAATCTTCAAAAGATTTTTTTACAGCTTTTGAGACGGATATTACAGTGTGAACACTTCCTATAAAGAAATATCTAAAAAAAGAGGATTTTTTTTTATCTCCAGTTTCAATTGAGTGTAATTGAGCAATTCTTTTTTTCACACCTGCAAGAATTGCAGCTAATTGTCCAATTGCATGAGCATAAAAAAGATTTGTGTGGACAATATCTATTTTTTCCCGGCGTAAAAACAAAATAAGTTGAACAAATTTTAATAAAAAATTTAGTTTATTTATCTTCAGACAATTTACTTCAAACCCCTTTGATTCTAATTCTCGCCCTATTTCACCTTTTGCAAATAAACAGACAACTGTAATATTGATTTTCCCAGATAAAAACGGAAGAATTGTGCCTTGGAGAGAAGAAAATCCACCAACCGTTAAATCATCACATATAATAGCTATCTTTTTCTTTTTCATAAGTAAATTTAAAATACATAGACCCTGCACGAAAAGGTTTTAAAACTCAGCTTTTATCCCCAGCCCTTATTTATTTGAAAAAGATAGCCTATTTTATCAATTAATTAATCTCAAATTTAGTTTTTATTTCATAAAGCATAAAAATGCTCTTGAATTATTTAAGAACGTTCCCATATTAGGCTAGACAGTTTAGATTTAATTTAACAATTAGACATTGCACGAAAGACCTTTTTTACTTCGTTTAAAGGCTTTTCCTACACTGTCTGTTTCTGTTTGCAGTTGTTTTTTGAACCTAGAAAGCCTGTATTAAAAGTTTTTTGCTTTTTAAAAACCTTTTCGTACAGGGTTTAATTATTCTATAACCTTAACTTAAGCTAAAAATATGATTACTGTTGAAAAAGAGTGACAACTTCAAACAGCAAAAAACAAATTCAGCGAACTGGTAAACAGGGCTTTGTCTGGAAAAGCACAGCTTGTAAAGAGATATGGAAAGCCCGTTGTTTACATAGTATCTGCAGAGAATTTTAATGAGATGAATAAAGAAAAAGACTCTTTAAAAAGTTTATTATTGAACAGTCCATGTAAAGATATTGAATTGAATCTAGAAAGCGACAAGGACACAGGAAGGGAGATTATTTTATGAGTTTTTTGCTTGATACTTGTGCTATTTCTGAATTGCGAAGACCAATGATAAACAAAGGATTTCTTAATTGGTTTAAAGAAATAGAAGATCGAGAACTATTTATAAGTTCCTTAACTATGGGAGAAATAGAGTTCGGCATTTTTCTTTTGGATGACGAAAAAAAGAAAGCACAATTAATGCTTTGGTTTGAACGCTTAAAAGATTCTTTTGATAGCAGAATATTACCCATTACCTCTAAGATAGCATTGCGTTGGGGAGAATTACGAGCAAAAACACAAAAAAAAGGTAGAAAAACATCAATAATTGATGGATTAATTGTAGCAACTGCAATAGAACATGACTTTATACTCATTTCTAGAAATGTTTCTGATTCTGAGGTTACTATGGCAAAAGTAATATCACCATGGACGAAGTAAATGTACACATTAAATAACTTTTTCAGATGTCCTAACTGTCAAAATAAACTCGCCAATAAAAATGACAAAGTAATATGTCCTGAATGCAAGAAATCATACTCTTCTTCCTGCGAAATTCCTGACTTCAGAACCTTGTTTAAGGAAGGAGAATGGGATTCTCAGATTTTTGAAAAAATTTATCTTGAGGTTGATGCCGAATATGAAGATGCAGATATACATGCCAAACGCTGCAGAATCCCGGAATTTATTGAAAAATACAGACGAACAGAAAAAGATAGTCCTATTTATGAGTTCATAAAAAAGCAAAAGCCACAAAAGCTTTTAGATCTTGGTTGTGGATACGGTTGGTATACTTTTACATTAGCTAAATATCTGCCTAATACTATTTTTTTTGGTGCAGATATTTCCGAAAAAAGAATCAAGGCTTACTCCAAAAAAATAAAACAAAAAAAAATAGGAACATTTATTCCTGTTCTTGCAAATGCAGAAAAACTACCATTCCCAAATAATTTGTTTGATATAATAGTAATGCGGGAGGTCCTTGAACATGTCGCTGATCCGGAAAAAACACTAAAAGAAATAAATAAAAAACTTGCACCCAGAGGAACTTTAATAATAACAACCCCAACAAAAAAAATGCGAATATTCTGGTATGTTGCTACATTCTTTCCACGTATTATTAAAAACATTTTCGCTAAGACAGAAAAAAAAGAAAGTATATATGATGTACCTCTAAGTAAACGCAAATTGAAAAAACTTTTTAATAATGCATCATTGAATATCTCTTCATGGCATTATTGCGTTCTTTTACCCCATGAATCACTCTTGCAGTTTTTCCCTGAGTGGGTTTTAAAAATATTTATTCTTTTTTCCCCAATTATGCATTTCCTGAAAATAAATAAAATCTTTGCATTACACCATCTTATTTTTTTGGACAAAAAGAAAAATTGAAAATCTGTATTCCTTCATTAACTTCATACTCTTCATGGTGAAAATACCATAATGTGGAGATTCAGTAATGGAAAAAAAGGGCAATCAACCCATATTACGCAGTTTAAATACGGACTATTAACATTTATTCTATTTGCTATGATCTTTTCTGACAATTAAAAGCAAGGCAAAGCCTTACTCGCTATCGGGAGCCTCAGCCCTTGCTTTGCAAGGTCGTTCGGGGACCCGCTCTGTACTCCAAAGATTCGCGCTGCTCCTCAAACAAAATGATCTTAATAAGAAACAATGTTGTTTATCTTGTGCAAGGCACTTAATGTGATTTCATTTCTTTGTTTTTCCATTTTTTATGAAATCTTCGTCCATCAAAGCGTAAGAGTGAATAGCCTTTTTGCATAACCGGATGAAATAAAAATATGACTTAGTGCATTTTTCTTGTTTTTTTTAAAATAGAAGTCATCTTACTAAGACATTGCACGAAGTCTTTTTCGCTTTATTAGAACACTTTTTGTACACTGTCTGCTTCTTGAAAAACAAAAAAAATCTAAAAATCTAAAAAAACAAATAATTCAGGGAAAGTATTTATGAAACAGAAGAGCATGATTATTCTTTTTATTTTATTTATGATACCTTTGTTTTTATATCCATGTTCTGTTCCTATTTTTCGCTATGCTCTTGAGCGTTGGACAACGGAGCGCTATAATGCAAAAATCCTCTTTAAGGGAGAAAAGCCACCTATTATTACAGAGAGTCTGCAAAATAAAATTGATTTAGCGAATATTTTACTCTTCTTTGAGAATCTTGATGGCGAAAAGATATCTGAGGAGTTCAAAAAAAAATACGCTGAAAAAGAAACGCCTCAGATTTTACTAAACTATCCTTCCTTTTATGATATAAAGGAGCCTTTTTGGACTACTGTATTAAAAAAAGATGCTCTAAATAAAATATTGACGAGCCCTAAAAGAAAAGATATTTTTAATCTTTTAACCGGAGGAAAAACCGCAGTATGGCTTTTTATTGTTTCTGGAAATTTGGATAAGGATAAAAAGGCTCTTGAGTTATTAAAAACTACATTGAAAAAAGTAGAAGAGGAAATGCAACTTCCGGAAATTCTTCCGGAGGATGCAAAATATAATGAAGCCAACATTCCTTTGGAAATTAAGTTTTCAATCCTGAAGCTATCGAGAGCTGATCAAAATGAAAGAATTTTTCTGAATATGCTTCTCTCTGTAGAAAAAGATCTTGTTGATTACAAAACTGAACCTATTATTTTTCCTATCTTTGGTCGCGGGAGGGCATTATTGCCTATTGTTGGGAAGGGCTTAACGGAAGATTTAATAATGGAAATTTGTTATTATTTGACGGGGGCGTGTTCATGTGAAATTAAAGCACAGAATCCCGGCATAGATTTACTTCTCACTGGGGACTGGGATGAAGCTTTATATGATCTCTCCTATATTGAAGAAAAAACTTTACCTCCTATTTCCGGTGCGGGAGATTTGATTGAAGCAGGTAAGTTGCAGAAAGAAAAGGAAGAAAAACAACCCATTGAAACAAAGACATGTCCATTGACTACCAAAAATGACAATACAGAAAAGTTATCTTTAGAAAAAACAAATATTGCAAACTCTTCAATTTCTGCAATAAAACGAATTATCATAATTGTCCTTGCAACACTAACTCTTTTTACCGTTATGGTATCAATATATATCCTTAAAAAATGACTATTTTCAAACTTATAATTTCTGAAATCTTTCATAGAAAAATAAACTTTCTACTTGGGCTTTGTTCTATTATTTTGGTTATCTCCAGTTTTATAGTTTCTATAACATCTTTGAGGGCTTTTGATAAAAAAACGGAAGAAGTTATCGCAGATGAGCAAAAAAAGATAGAGCATGAAATGTTTGTGCTCAATGATGAAATTCGCAAATCAATGAAAGGTCTTGGATTTAATCTTTATATATTTCCTGCCGGTCAGGAACTTGATGAAGTTTATGCACAGGGATTTGCATCAAAAATGATGCCGGAAAACTATACAAAGAAATTGGCGAAAACAAAGATTATGAGTATAAATCATTTGCTCCCGAGCTTGACTCAAAAGATTTTTTGGGAAGAACAGGGTGGGCGTGTTGTCGTGTTGATAGGAGTAAAGGGAGAAGTCCCTCAAATGCATAGAGCTGTACAGAAAAAAGCAATGATAAACCCTGTGGAAAGAAATCATGTTGTTGTTGGATATCAACTGCATCAATCGTTGCAGATCAAGCCGGGCGATGAAATTATCCTGAAAGGACATAAATTTCTTGTTGATAAATGTAACCAAGAACGTGGAACAGTAGATGATATAACAATCTGGATAAATTTAAACCAAGCACAGCAAATACTTAATAAACCAGACTTAATTAATGCAATTCTTGCATTGGAGTGTGTGTGTAATATAGATGCCCTCAAAACATTGCGCAAAAAAATTGCTACTGTTTTGCCGGGAACAAAAATGATAGAGTTGAAAAGTAAGGCTCTTGTGAGATCAGAAACAAGAGCCCAAGCAAAAAAAACGGCAGAACAAACCATCAATAAATTACAGCAGAAACGGGAAACAATGAAGAAAAAACGAGAAAATTATGCATTAATAATTATTCCTCTTATCATAATTGTCTCTGTTGCGTGGATTGCATATTTGACCTATATTAATGCAAATGAAAGATTGCATGAAATAGCAATATTACTCGCAACCGGAGTAAAAACTCATACGATTATTATTATTTTTCTTCTGAAAGCTTTTTTTATGGGGCTCTTTGCTGCTATAACCTGCCTTGTAATACTTTTTGTATTGCAATCATCGCTAAGCCAATATTTGCTAGAAGAATATAAACTCTCTCAGGTAATAGAAATATCAGAGATTATCTGGATTTTAATTGCGACTCCATGTATTGCTTGTTTTTCTGCCTGGATTCCAGCTCTTATTGCTTCTAGGCATGATCCTGCAATTATATTAAGACATTGATTCGGAGAAAAAATGAATTTTATAGTAAAAATTGAAAATTTAGGAAAGGTTTTTCATAGTTCTACCGGTCCTTTGCGAGTTCTTGATGACATCAATTTCACTTTATCTGCAGGCGATTTTTCTGCGGTTTACGGAGCAAGTGGTTCAGGAAAATCTACACTTCTTTTTATAATTGGCGGTCTATTAAGTCCTACAGAAGGAACGATAAGTGTAAATAATGTAAATCCTTACAAACTTTCTGTTTACAAAAGGTCTGAATTCAGAATGAAAACAGTCGGATTTGTTTTTCAGCAGTTTTATCTAATCCCCTATCTTAATATTTTGGACAATGTGTTACTCCCAGAGTTAGCAAGAAAGTCTTCAGAAAAAAATAAAGAAAAAGCATTGTCCTTATTAGACAAATTTAATCTTAGTGATCGGCTTAATCATATTCCTTCTGCACTGAGTTCCGGAGAGCAACAACGCACGGCTCTTGCAAGAGCACTACTTTATTCCCCTGATATCATTCTTGCAGATGAGCCAACAGGAAACCTGGATGCTGAAAATTCAAAAATAATCCTCGATGCCCTCAAAGACTACGTTTCAACCGGCGGAATGGTTCTTATAGCAACTCATGATCCCGAAGCACTCAAATATGCAGATAAAAAAATAGAGTTGAAGAAGTAATAAAAATTGATTTAATCGGGTATATATAATAATGAATAACTGCTGGAACGCCACAAGAGTTTTATCTTTCCTCCTTTAAGAAGTTCAGCCATCGCTAATCTTGTTTTAAGCCATTTTTTTTGTATATTTCTATTTCTATCCGGATTTAAAGGATTAAACGCAACAAGAATATATGAGATATGATGTCTCTTTAAATGTTTTAATACAGCATCTTTTTGTGTAAAATCTTTGGGGGGGCTTAGATATTTTTCTTGAAACAAGGGAGTTCCAATAACACATTTTCTAGGGATATAGAGGCTCCTGTGTTCATTAATGAGCATAACTATCTTATTTTCTGGAACGAGGGTTGTGATTTTCTTACACATTGACATAAAATCTTCTCCAATCATCATATGCAGATATTTTTTATTAGAGATCTTGGAATATTTGATCTTCCAGGCAAAAAGAGCTGATTTTACTCTTGTATATGGAAAAGATATAAGAAACAGTGCAAAAATAACTGACAAAATAATCTTTTTCTTTTGTAGCGCAAAGGTTTTAAGATTTGTTACAGCCAAAAAGAACATCAGGGAATAACAGGGCAATAAAAACCTGGCCTGTTGTGCAGTTAAAAACCAAAACAAATACAGAAAAAAACAATAAAAACTTAAAAACAGATTATTATTAATTTGAATCTCTTCTTCTCTATTTTTAAAGGTTTTAAGAAATTTAAGGAAAAGATTTTGTATATTGCCATAGAGAAAAAGGAGTAGCAAAGGAAAAAGATGCCAACCATACCTACCATCAAGATTCCATTCAGGATTAGATGCGAGCTTAACGAAAGTAGTAAAAAAAGAAATAATACTCCGCGAACCAAATTTAGACATCCCCATTTGATGATGGATTTTACTCATTGCTAGAGTAGCAGGATTCGTTGTAAAATATTCTGAATAATAAGGATATATTGGATTCCCAGTTGCTATCCAGGAACGTAAATAAAATGGAAAAGCAACAAGGGATAAAATAGAAATAAACAATAGTAGTGCATAGATTCTCTTTTTTGTATTTTTGATTCTTAAAATGGGTAATAACGGAGGAAAAATCAGAACTAAACCAGTCAACTTAATAGAAAGAGTAAATCCTGATATTA
>JAYEIY010000205.1:0-8424 GCA_034660375.1 Verrucomicrobiota bacterium | reverse complement strand
GAAGCGCAGCCATAGGAAGCGCAGCCATAGGAAATATGTATAATAAAATTTCCAGCGCGCCAACGGCGTGCAATATATTAGCCTATGGTAAGCGAAGCGCAGCCATAGGAAGCGCAGCCATAGGAAATATGTATAATAAAATTTCCAGCGCGCCAACGGCGTGCAATATATCAGCCTATGGTAAGCGAAGCGCAGCCATAGGAAGCGCAGCCATAGGAAGCGCAGCCATAGGAAGCGCAGCCATAGGATGACAGAAGGAAAATTGAAAATTAACAAAAACAAAAGAGGATTTGTAAAATGAGTAATTATTACAGTGATTTAGGACCGGATTTCAAGAAACAGACAATAAACCTTGTTGATATCCCTGCATATCAGTACGAAAAGAATCTTAAGGACGAGATAAAAGAGGGTACTATTGATGAAAAGGAAGTTCGTGAACTATATGAATCCATGCGCACTATACGTGAATTTGAAGAAATGATTCTTAAATGTCGTACAGGTGCATACGAGATTCTCAGCGATTATGAATATCGGGGACCGACACATTTGTCTATCGGACAGGAGGCAACGGCTGCGGGTGCATGTGCAATGCTCAATATTACAGATTATATTACATCTACTCACAGAGGACACGGAGATTCCATAGCAAAAGGAGTTGCTGCAATCTTCAGAATGAACGATGATAATATGAAAGAACGCTGCCCTGAATTTTCTAATCTCAGTGGAACAGCTTTGCGTGATGCAGTTCTTGAAGATCATGTTTACAGAACGATAGCAGAACTTTTTGGGAAAGAAGATGGATACGGAAAAGGAAGAGGCGGAGGAATGCATATTGCTGATTTCCGTGTTGGACATCTCGGAGCAAATGCCATTGTTGGAGGAGGAGTTCCAATTTCTACAGGCGCTGCAATGACCTGCAGAATTGACAAAGATAAAAAAGATAGAGTTGTCTGTTGTTTTGCTGGAGACGGGGCATATTCCAATGGTGTTGTCCTCGAATCTTTGAACTGGGCTGCCCAAGATCAGTTCACAAAAGATATTGCACAAACAAAATTCGGACTTCCCGTTATCTATTGTATAATAAATAATCATTTTGGAATGACTGGGCGTGCGGACGGAGAAGTAAATGGCGTTGGCTATCTTGCACAACGTGCAGCTGGATTTGATGATAAAAATATGAATGCCGAAGTTGTTAATGGAATGGATGTACTTGCTGTCAGAGATGCAATTAGTCGTGCAAAAGAAATTATTGCTAAGGGGGAGGGACCGGTAGTTCTTGAAATGGATACATATCGTTATTATGGTCATTCTCTTTCTGATCCTAGAAACGAATACAGAACACGAGAGGAAGAAAGCCGCTGGAAAAAAGTTGATCCAATGGAAGTATTCAGAAAAGAAATTATAGACTCTGGAGTCCTGACAGAAAAACAAGTTAAAAATATTGATGAAAAAGTTGCTGACAGAAATGCAAATATGGCAAGAAAGGCTGCTGACTCCACAGATCCAGTACCAGAAGATGTAATCAAATATATGTATTCCGACAGTTTTTGTGATGTTGTTCCTAAAAAATACCAAAAGGTAGAGGTTCTTGAAGAAATTCCTAAGATAAGACGCACAAAAGACGGTCGCACATCCTATCGTGATGCAATCAAAGAAGGAATTCTTGAAGAAATGCTTCGGGATAATAGAACTGTCTTTTATGGTGAAGATGTCGCTGATTATGGAGGAGCATTTAAATTGAGTAAAGGGTTTCTCGAATCATTTGGACGTGACAGGGTCTTCAATACTCCTATTTCTGAAGCATGTATCTGCGGTACGGCAGTCGGAATGGCAATGACTGGATATCGCCCGATTGCTGAATTGATGTATATGGATTTTGCTCTTATGGCATCCGATCAGATTTCAAATCAGGCGGCAAAATGGCATTACATGACGGGAGCATCAACAACACTTCCTATTGTTATTCGTTGTAGTGTCGGGGGAGGCAAAGGCTATGGAGGACAGCATTCTCAGTCTCTTGAATCAATGTTTGCCCACATTCCGGGAACCTATGTAGCATATCCCTCAAATGCTTATGATGCGAAAGGACTTATAAAAACAGCTATCAGAGATGATAATCCTGTCCTTTTTGTTGAAGGACAACTTCTCTATAATGAAAAAGATATAGTTCCTGAAGAAGAATATCTTATTCCGTTTGGAGAAGCAAAGATTAGGCGTTCCGGAGATGACCTCACTATTGTTGCCTGGGGACCGGCAGTAAATGATGCAGAAACTGCTGTTGATATCCTAGCGGAAGAAGGTATTAGTGCAGAGCTTATAGATCCAAGGACTCTTGTTCCTTTTGATTGGGAAACAGTTTACGAATCTGTACGTAAAACAGGACGTTGTGTTGTGGTAAGTCAATGTGTTGATATTGGTAGCTTTACTGGTGAAATAGTTTCAAAAGTAACAGAGAATTGCTTTGATTATCTTGATGCACCACCAGTAAAAATAGGGGCAGCAAACGGAATTGCGCCACAAGCACATACTCTTGAAGAGGCATTTTTACCCACAGCGACAGACATCGTAGCTGCAGCCCGGAGTCTCTAGACAAGATAGATTATTAAGGAAAGGGAATTGGACAGGATTGCATGATTTTCAGGATAGACAGGATGGAGTTATTGGGAAAGGGAACTTAGTTTTCTCGAAAAGAACCCAACTTTACAGTCTTTTGAAATAGGAAAGATAGGATATTTTATAGAAATCAAGAAAAACTCAAAAAAAATCCTGTTAATCCTGTTAATCCTGTAAATCCTGTAATCCTGTAATCCTGTAATCCTGTCTAAAAAGAAAAAAGGGAATCATGTCTAAATCAAGGAGTGTTATATAAATTTAGAATATAGTGAATTGTCAGAGAAAATAATAGGTTGTGCCTATACTGTTTACAATACTTTAGGCTCTGGTTTTTTAGAATCTATTTATGAGAATAGTCTTGCAATTGAGTTATCAAAAGCAAATATTCATGGCGTACAGTAATCTACGATTCCGGTGTATTATGAAGATAAAAAAGTCGGTTTGTTCAAGGCTGATATTATTATAGAAAACAAGTTTATTCTGGAGATTAAAGCTGTATCCGAACTTTGTAAAGCCCATGAGGCGCAACTAGTCAACTATCTGACTGCTACTCAAATTGAAAATGGACTACTAATAAATTTTGGAGATTCCAAAGTAGAAGTAAAAAGAAAATTCAGGACTTAGAATAAAAAATAAAACTATAGATAGGAATGCCAATATTTAACAGATGATAAAAAACTCAAAAAAATATCCTGTTAATCCTGCAAATCCTGTAATCCTGTAATCCTGTCTAAAAAACAAAAAGAAATCATGTCAAAATAAGGAGCAAAAAATGGCAACTTTAGTACCTATACCAAAATTGGGACAGTCAGAAGAAACGGTAACAATTGTTAATTGGCTTGTCAAAGAAGGTGATCCAATAAAAAAAGGAGATATCCTTTTTGAAGTAGAAACTGATAAAGCAGTTCTTGAAGTCGAATCTCAGTTTGAAGGAATTCTTTTAAAAATAGTAACGGGCGAAGACGAAGAAGTTCCGGTAATGTCAACAGCATGTGTGCTTGGAGAAGCAGGAGAAGAAATTCCTGAAATCCCCAAAATAGAAATAAAACCAGAACCAAAAGCTCAAAAAACTCCCGCACCTAAAAAAACTGAGAAAACTAAGAAAACTGTTGCGGAGTCCGCAAAAATTCCGTCACAAAAGATAGAAATACCAAAAGATATATCTTCAGAACCTCAAAGAAAATTTGTCTCTCCCAGAGCTAAGAAATTTTCAGAGAATCTACTTATCAATCTGAATGATGTTACACCTACCGGTGTTAATAACAGAGTTGTAGAACAGGATGTGAAAGATTATCTCACGCGGATAGGTTATGATGGCATAAAAATCACTCCGACAGCAAAAGAAAAAGCACTTTTGGAGAAACTGTCTCTTGCAGAGATCGAAGCTACAGGGATTGGGGGAAGAATAGTTTTGAATGATGTTTTCACGGCAATGAAAGAACGTCCGCAGGAAATGACAAAAATGAGAAAGATTATTGCGTCACGACTCCAGCAGTCTAAACAGATAATTCCTCACTTTTATGTAACTGCAAGTATAGATATGACAGAACTTTTGGCGCTTAGAAAAAAACTGAAAAAGTCTGGATTTGCGTTAAGTGTAAATGATTTTATTATCATGGCATCTGCAATGAGCCTAAAAGAACATCCTGCTGTAAACAGTGTTTCAGACGGATCTTCTGTAAAATGGAATAGTCATGTAAACATTGGAGTGGCTGTGAACCTTGATGCTGGTCTTGTTGTTCCAGTTATTCGCGATGCAGACAAAATGGCAATGGATGAGTTGCACGCTGTGGTCAGAGAAACGGTTTCTGCTGCAAGAGATGGAAAATTATCTCCTGATGGAATGAAAGGAGGTACATTCACTATTTCAAATATGGGGATGATGAATGTAGAAAATTTTGCAGCAATTATCAATCCCGGAGAGGGTGCGATACTTGCAGTGTCTTCGGCAATTCCTACACCTGTTGCAGACGACAACAGAAAGGTTGTTGTACGTGATATTATGAAGGTAACCGTGAGTGCTGATCATCGTACCATTGACGGCGTAAAAGCTGCATTTTTTGTCAATTCAATAAAGAAGAAGCTGGAAGATCTTGCTTACTGGGATAATTTGCTTGACGGTCTTTTGTAATTAAAATTATCCCTTCAATAGGTATAATTGTTGTTATGGTTACTGAATGATACCCGTACGTCTATGCACGTTGATCTGTTGGAGTGTAGTCGTAAGGGTATTGTTATATCAAATTGGCAGATGATTTTTTCAGATTAATTTAATGTAGTTTCAAAGTAAATTTTTTTCAAGTACATCTTGTTACGGATATCCAATATTCTAAATCCAAGTATTCTTATTTTTTCTTGGGAGGGGATTTTATTAAGAATTTCTCCCAATTTTTCAAGGCTGTTAATTTCAACATTTCCTATTTTTATAATAATATCACTTTGAGAAAGATGTCCTTTCAAGAGTGGGGATTCAGGCATAATGTCTGTAATAATCAGACCAGGAAAGTTCTCGGGGAGTCCAAGAGCCTCTGCCAAGCGCGGGATTATCTCCTGAAATTCTGCGCCTAATCTACAACGAGAAATATCATCATCAGATAACTCATCCATTTTTAAAGAAATAAGACCGGCTTCATCAAAAAGAATTTTTATTTTAGTGTCATTACGCTTATCCCATAAAATTCTACTGACATCAATAGCCTGATTTACTTTTGTCCTAGCAATTTCACGAATAATCATACCTGCCTTAACACCGACCCGTTCCGTAGGACTGCCAGAAAAAACCTTTTTAACCTTTACATAACTTTTTCCTTCTGCATCAATAATTGTTTCCGGAATAAAGCCACAACTTCGTTTGCCAAATTTAAAAGGAAGCAAAAATTCTGCCAGAATTTCTTCAACTCTTTCTGTGGGTATTGCAAAGCCTATCCCCTGCGAATCAGGTCTGATTGCCAGATTTATTCCAATTAGTTTGCCGTCTAAATTAATAAGTGGTCCACCGCTGTTGCCAGGGTTAATAGCAGCATCTGTCTGAAGAATATCATCAAAAAGTACTTCGTCATGTTCAATTATATTTCTGTTTTTTGCACTTAGTACTCCTGAGGTAATTGTGTGTCCCAGTCCAAATGGATTTCCAACAGTTACAACGGGTTCTCCTAACATAAGATCACCGGGTAAAGCAAACTCTATTGCATGAATAGTTATATTTTTCGGAAGATTTATAAGTTTTAGAAGAGCTAAATCATTTTCAGAATTCCCTGCAATCTTTACAGCATCGTAGGTCTTTCCGTTGTGCAAAGTTACAGATATGCGTGAGGCTCTACTTACAACGTGATCATTTGTCAACACAAGCCCTGCATCATGAATTATTACACCACTTCCTAATGAACTGGTCTTGTAATATCTCCTGTGTACACCAAAAAAATCGTTAAAAAACAAATTAAAACGGTCATTTATGGGAATAATGCTTTCTGTTCCTATATTGACAACAGATGGCAGTACTTTTGAAACGGCTTTTACAAGCGGAGTAATACGCACAGATCCTGTCGCAAAACAAAATTGTGTCATAAAGAAAAATAAACTGACAATTGATAACTTTACAAATTTCATTTGTGTAGATAGATTAAATTATTGAATAAAAATCGTTTACAAATCACATATAACGGATTCTAGGCCCCTGTGTATTTGATTCCTTGTTTATGCCATTGTTCCTTTAATATACAAAAAAAACATTATGACGCAAATAAAATTTTCTAGTTTAATAAACATTTACAGACAAATCCGTCCCGGATTTCCTGCTTTGATGTCAGCTTTTCCTGTTGAGCGTATTCGTGAATCCATAGAGCAGAATTATGCTCCCATAAAAGAGCGTTTTCTACAGGCTCTATGGAATGAGCGCTGTCTGGACATGCCCAGACTACAATTGTCTAATGGTAAAAAACTCCGCATAATAAACCCGGGTACATGGAACTGCGAAGCCGGTCCCGATTTTAAAGATGCCTGCCTTCTCATTGACAACAAAAAAATTACAGGAAATGTCGAAATACATATTAATTCATCAGATTGGGAAAAACACGGACACTCTCTTGATAAAAGATATGAAAACCTAATTCTCCATGTTGTATGGGAAAAAGATAGTACTGTCAATGATCTCCCGCACTGTCCAACGCTGATTCTTGAAGAACAACCCGACTGTAGCACAGAAAAAATACTAAATAATAATAAGATCAAATATTACTCCTACTCTGATAAAGTTCCAGAAGGACAATGTGCTATTCATCTAACACAGTATTCTAAACAGGAATTGAGAGAAATTTTTTGTGTTGCCGGAACAGTTCGCTTCAGAGATAAAACGGAATCTTTTCTAAAAAGAATCATTGATGTTGGAGAAGAACAGGCTTGCTATGAAGGTTTGGCAGATGCTGCCGGATACAAAAATAATCGCAAAAAGTTTTCAAGAATAGCAGAAATGCTTCCAATAAAACAAATAAAAGACCGTTCTGCGGAAGAAATTAAAGCCATGTTGCTTGGGTCAGCGGGCCTCCTACCTGATCCAACCACAACAAATGTCCACCCCGAAAAAGAAAAAGAACTAAAAAACCTCTGGAAGATCTGGTGGAAAAGACAGGATAAGTACCTTAGCGTAATAAAATGTAATCGCATGGGAAGACCAACAAATTCTGCCGAAAGACGCTTGGTATGGCTGGCAGATTTTATCGCACGACATAAGGGAATACCAAATAATAAGTTTGCTGAAATATTGAAATCAACAGAAAAAAATAAGAATATCAGAAAAGAACTTCATAATATTTTTGATGTCGAAAATTTATGGTATGATTTTAGAGATTTTTCAACAAAAATGAAGCGCGGAGCACAACTTGTCGGAACCGGTAGAAAAGATGATATAATTGTAAATATAATCCTCCCTTTTATAGCAGCTACAGCAAGAAAAAATAAAGATGTAAACCTACTGGAAAAAACTGAAAAAATCTTCTTGTCATACCGCCCACTCCAAAGTAATAAAATATTTAAAAATGCAATGCATAAAATGATTTTTCCTACGGGGCGACACAAGGATATTATCACGTCCAGTGGAGTTCAACAGGGATTATATCAGATTTACACAGATTTCTGTAATAGAAATGCAAGCTGCAAAGACTGCCAGTTCTTAAAACAGATCGTGCAGTTGAATGCCGGCAAATGCTGAATCTTGAAAAAAATTTCCAATCAATAATTTTGCTTTATTACAATTCCCTAAATCTTGATTTATTTTTGTTCCCAAAAGCCTAAATTCGAATAATTAGAAAAATAAGCATCATATTAAACTAAAAACAGAATTATGAAAAACAATGATATTCAGAACTCATCGGTTTGAGGCTGACGAACATGCAACTAAGATTCCCTTTTTTACTAAAGAAAGGGAAAATAGTTGCTCAGTAATTCAAATTCCTTGCTCAAAACAAAACATACTCGCAACTTAACTTCCCTATCGTCTATAAAACGGAGATTCTTGTTTAAGAATTGACCTTAGTTGAGGTGGAATAATTTTTAATTTTTAAAGGTTACATCAGATAACACCCTACTTCATACCTAAAAGAGATATTTCACCGTAGCATGGGGCATTCGCCCTATGTGTCAATCACACATACAAATCGTTCCCTGAAAGGGAACCTCAAAAAAAACACAAAAACATTGAAATTCGCCTCCAGGGAATATTCTTTTCTTATTCATATCCCACCGCGATGCGGTGGGCTACGGTGAATATGCCCGGTGGGGATAAAACGGATATTCTTAAAAAAGAATATCCGTTTTATC
>JAYEIY010000204.1:0-8512 GCA_034660375.1 Verrucomicrobiota bacterium | reverse complement strand
ATCCCCGGTGGGGATAAAACGGAGATTCTTTTTTAAGAATTGACCTTAGATGAGGTGGAATAATATCCTGGATAAAAAAAAGGGAATCTGAGTTGCTCGATAACTCGGAGCTCTGCTTATTGTATGGCGCCTAACGGAGCGTTCCTGTGGGTATACGTAAAGAATAATTGAGGGAGTGGAAAAACCGGAAAACAGATAAGCCAACAGCCTTTATGGTTTAGGTTTCTATTTTTGGTGTTATTGTTATTATGTTACGTGATGGCAAACACTTGATTCTCAAAGCGCCACGAAACAAACAAGTAGCATATCTTCGAGCATTGGGTTTAAATGAATCCGTTTATATTGATCCCAAATTTAGTTTTAAACCTATAATCCCTCTAAAAAGGAATAAAACAGGAAAAGAATCACAAATATTTTTAAGTGAATAATAATTAGTAAAAAATGCGCTAAAAAAGGTGGGGAATGTGTGTTTCATAATCATTACTCTGATTTCCACTCCTGGACGATGCGGAAATTTATCAAGGAAATCAATGATTTTATGCTCCATACGATCAAAGTCGCCATGATGAGTACAATGCATTAAAATCTGTAAGACTTTAGCCAGAATAAGACCATTTAAATGTTCATCATCCAAATTGGTCTGATCAATTAAGTAATACTGAAAATTGGGGAAATTATTAATCTACACATTTTTCTATATATTCTTTTACTTTTTGCACTGATGCTTTCATTTTTTTGCATCTTGTAGGAAGGTTGGAAAGAGCCTCAATTGTTGGATGTTTGGCTATATCTTTATTTAGAGCTTTGGTTATGGCATTATTGAATTTTGCGGGATGGGCGGTTGCCAGACATATTATTGGGGCATCGGATTCTTTAAATATTTGTGATATTTTTTTTGCTGTGTGGAAGCCTACTGCGGTATGGGGATCAAGGAGGTAGTTATGTTTTTCATAGACAGATTTTATAGTAGACAAGGTTTCTTGTGTATTGCAACTGCCTGAGATAATATCCTTATCAACTCCGTATTTTTCTTTTGTGGGGAGACAGATAGATTTTGTTTTATTAAACTCTTCAAAAAGTTTATTTATTTTTGAGCTATCTTTATTTAGGTGTAAATAGAGATATCTTTCAAAGTTACTCGCTATTTCAATATCCATGGAAGGACTGTGGGTTTGTTTCAGTCCTTTTCTTGAATATTCTCCTGTATTGAAGAAACGGCAGAGTATATCATTTTCGTTGCTTGCAAGTATAAGTCTGCTTATGGGGGCATTCATTTTAAGAGCTATATATCCGGCAAAAATGTCTCCAAAATTTCCAGTTGGTACGCAGAACTGTACTTTGTCTTTTCCTGTTTCTTTACAGACCCTGAATGCCGCATAAAAATAATAAACTATTTGTGCCACAATTCTTGCCCAGTTTACAGAGTTTATTGCTCCTAAAGAATACTTGTTTTTAAAATCTAAATCTCCAAAAATTTCTTTAAAAATGTATTGTCCGTCATCGAAACTGCCTTCTATTGCAATGTTGTAAACATTTTTGTCAAGAACTGTGGTCATTTGTTGTTCTTGCACTGGAGATACTCTTTTGTATGGGTGCATAATGAAAATATTTATATTTTCTTTGCCTTTTATTCCTTCGATTGCGGCACTTCCCGTGTCTCCGCTTGTTGCCCCGAGAATGTTGAGTTTTCCGCCCCTTTTTTTGAGTATATATTCAAAGAGATTTCCCAGAAACTGTAGAGCAAGGTCTTTGAATGCCAGAGTTGGACCATGAAATAATTCAAGAATATACAGATCTCCGACTTTTACTGAAGGAGCAACTTCTTTGTGATCAAATGTACTGTAACTACGGTCAATCATTTCTTTCAATTCTTCGCGAGGAATGTCCGTTGCAAAAAGACTGATTATCTCCAGAGCAAGTTCGCTATAACTTAAATTTTGTAAATCTGCAAGGTTTTGACTTATGTCAGGAATCATTTCAGGTAGCAAAAGACCACCGTCTGATGCAAGTCCCATTATTACGGCGTCAGAAAAGTTTGTGGGTTGAGTATTGCCTCTTGTACTTGTATATTTCATGTTATTTAGGTTTTTAGTTTTTTAGGTTTTTAGACATGGACGCAATCGGACGAGCACGGGCGTGGA
Source organism: Verrucomicrobiota bacterium (assembly GCA_034660375.1). Lineage (GTDB taxonomy): Bacteria > Verrucomicrobiota > Lentisphaeria > UBA2565 > JAYEIY01 > JAYEIY01. The sequence continues at coordinate 6,371 of JAYEIY010000204.1, read as the reverse complement.
CAGAGCACTCGGATGCGTTTAGGTTTCGTCATCCCAATATACATCTTCTGCTGCAAAAACGGGACCGTCTTTGCAGGCTCTTTTGTATTCCCAGTTTCCGTCTTTAGATTTTATTTTCACAACACATGCAAAACATGCACCCAGACCACAGCACATTTTTTCATCCAGGCTGACCTGAGTTTCTATTTTGTGCCTGGATGTTATTTCTGAGATAGCCTTCAGCATAGGGTTTGGTCCGCATGTGTAAACAATGACTTCCTCTGGAGAGTACTTTCTTAGTTCTTTTTTTAAAATGTCTGTTACAAGTCCCTTGTGTCCTAGCGAACCGTTCTCTGTTGCAAGTTCTGTTGCGAATCCGGTTTCTTTAAACTCTTTAAGGAGAATCAAGTCAGAGACATCTTTGCCTCCCATAAGGAAGGTTCCTTTTTTTTCGGAATGTTTTGCCAGCATATATGTAGCGGCGGCACCGTATCCTCCTGCGACAATAAGTGGATATTTATTTTGATCCACAGAAAAGCTATTTCCTAGAGGACCAAGTACGCTTATTTTTGTTTTTGGAGAAATTGTTGAAAGATGTTTGGTGCCTTCGCCGACAACTTTATATACTATAGAGATAGTTTTTTTATCTGGATCTGTATTAAAAACACTGAATGGACGCCGAAGAATTCTATGTTTAAAATCGGGAATTTGAATATGTGTAAACTGACCTGGTTTTACATTCCCTGGAATTTCATCAAGACGAATATCTATTTGATAATAATCTTTTTGTAGTAGATTGTTTGCTGTAATTATTCCCTGTTCTGTTTTTTTCACTATTAAATCCCTTTTTAATCAATATATTTCCTTCCTGTTACCTCGGTATAAACTTTTTTCAATTCAACAAGTAGTTTACTAAAAGACTGAATTCTTTCTGTAGGTTTCTTGACTATCATAGCATCTATTATTCTTGCAATGTGTTCATTTATCCCAGGTAATTTTTGCTCTACGGTTTCTTTGCGCAGGTCTGTTACGTGGGTTTCGGCAAGTTCATTCTTATTTTTGTTAATGAAGAAAGTTTTTCCTGAAATAATCTGATAAAAAAGCATTCCGAGGCTATATATTTCGCTGGCGGGGGTTTCTCCTAATCCGACAAGTCTTTCTGGAGGGATATAATGTGGAGAACCTTCAACTATTTCAGAGGGGTTATTTTTTGCTTCGTCTCTGGGGATAGCCAGTCCAAAATCAAAGATCATTGTTCTATCTTCCGGAGTGATTATTATATTTTCAGGTTTAATATCTCTGTATAAATATCCACAATCATATATATGTGCATCTGCAGAAGTGAGTTGTATAATAAGTCGGAGTGAGACTAACTCTGAGAGAGAACCCTCATTGCTTAAGATCCTGTCAAGTCTTTTCCCTGGGATGTACTCCATTGCGAAGAAAAATTCATCTTTATAGAAACCGTGTCCAACATATTTTACACAGTTTAAATGCCCTTTTATGTTTCTTACAATCTTTGCTTCCTCAAGAACCTTGTCTATCAAGTGTTTATTGTCTCGTAAATCCCTGGCGAGTATTTTTATTGCAAAAACGCCATTTGGCTTTTTTAGAGAAAGAGCTTTATATACGCTTCCCATTCCTCCACCGCCAAGAGGTCTGTAAAGAAAATAATCTCCAATCTTCTTGGGAATGAAGTTTGCCGCATTGCAATGGGGACATGGACAGAAAGACAAAGGCTCCATCTTCTTCAGCATAATAATCTCTCCACAGAAATAACACGGATAGATGCCCTCGGTAATCATTGCACAAAAAACTGGAGTTTCCAGTTTCTTTGCTTTGATGTCTTTTTTTGATTCCTTTTTTTTTCTTTTAAAAAGCGGCATAACTTGCAATCTCCTTTAAAAGGTAGATAATAAGGCATATAGCGTATTTGTCAACCTGAATTTTAAGTGTCTGAAAGATTTTAATAAAAAAAGGAGTTATATATGTCAAAAATAAAAATATATATAAAAAAAATTGTTGAAAGAGAGGATCTTACAAGAGAACAGGCGTCTTGCGTATTATCCGAAATAATGATGGGAAATGCGACAGACGCACAGATTGCTGCATTTATTACGGCTTTGAGAATGAAAGGGGAGACATCTCAGGAGATTGCAGGTTGTGTGGACGCTATGCGTAGCGTAGCGGTAACTATTGATTGTGCAGACCCGAATGCTGTCGACAGCGTAGGAACTGGAGGCGATGGAGCTCATACTATTAATATTTCTACCTCGGCCGCAATCTTGGCGGCAAGTGCAGGAGTAACTGTTGCAAAGCATGGTAATAAATCTGTTTCAAGTAAATCCGGTAGTGCGGATGTTCTTTCTGCCCTTGGTATTGATATCTCTATTTCCCCTGAAAGAATGGAAAAATGTCTTAAAAAAACAGGATTTGCATATCTATTTGCCCCTTCGCTTCACCCCGCAATGAAATATGCGATAGGTCCGAGAAGAGAAATAGGGATAAGAACTGTTTTTAATTTGCTTGGACCTATGACTAATCCTGCCGGTGTCAACCGTGGCGTAGTTGGTGTTTTTAATCTGTATTACTGTGAACTTCTTGCAAAAGCAATGAGCACAATGCAATCTAAACACATGCTTTTTGTCCACGGTCATGATGGACTGGACGAGATAACCCTTACCGATACTACGACTATTTTCGAGATTAAAGAAAATAATATAGAAAAAATAGAATTCGACCCTCGAAGTCTTGGTTTTGAATTTTGCAAGCCAGGAGATATTAAAGGTGGTACGCCAGAGGAAAATGCGCTATTCTTTAAAAATGTTCTTGATGGAAAAAAAGGACCTCATCGAGATATTATAGTTTTGAACGCAGCTGCAGTTATATTAACAAGTGGTATTGTTCTAAATTGGAAATCCGCTATAAACTTGGCAGTAAAAAGCCTGAATTCAGGAGATGCAAAACGAAAACTCCAAGAGATTGTTGCATTTACACAGACAATTTGCTAATTAGATAGTGTGTGAAAAGCCTTCGAACAAAGTTAAAAGGCTTTTTGTGCAATGTCTAATTACTAAAATTATTAAATTAGGCAATTCTCTGACTAAATATGTGAAAATATTCACATTTCTTAAAAAAAAAAGCCTTTTTTTCTTGACACATAAAAAAAACGATCTATTTTTGTTCTGTGATGTGAAATTTTTCTCAGTTTTTATTTTTTTATTTTTTATAGAATAGGTTTGTATGAAATCCAAGATTCCTAGACCGACGGTTTGCAGATTATGCATGGTTTCCCGTTTATTGGAAAAATTGCATCTGCAGGGGAGGGAGAGCATCTCTTCTACTGAATTGGGAAAATTGTCAGATATTAGTCCTTATACAGTCAGAAAAGATTTTTCTTTTCTTGGAGATTTAAAGGTTCTGAACAGGTGTTATGATATTGTTTTTTTAAATAACATTATTCGCAGAAGGCTTCAACTAGAGGGCGAGAAGCTTGTTTGTGTTGTTGGGCTTGGACGTATTGGTTCGGCTATTTTGAATTACGATTCTTTTTTGAGTCATGGTTACAAGATTGTTCTTGGTTTTGATTCGAGTATTAATAGAGTTGAGACGATAAAGACAGATATTTCTGTGTATCCCGCTTATGAGATAGAAGAGCGGGTGCATTTCTTATCAATTGATTTTGCAATACTTGCCGTTCCGGCTTCTGCAGCTCAGGAAGTTGCGCAGCGTTTAATTAACGGAGGTGTTAAGGGAATACTTAATTTTTCACAGTCAATAATAAAGACGGAGGTAGATGGGATCGTTATACAGAATATAGATCTTGTAAATGAGTTGGATTTTATTAGAGCACGTTTAAATTAAAAATAATATTTTAAACCTAAAAAAGGAGAAGAAACAATGGAACGAGCATTTAATTTTTATGCAGGTCCGTCAACATTACCTGTAGAAGTATTGGAAGAAGCACAGAAGCAGTTGGTTAGCTATAATGGGGAAGGTCTTTCTATCATGGAGACTTCTCACAGATCTAAAATGTATGATGATGTACATAATGCCGCAATTGCTGATATTAAAGAACTGTTGAGTGTGCCTGATAATTTTGATGTGATTTTGGTACAGGGTGGGGCATCAATGCAGTTTGCAATGATTCCTATGAATATATTGAGTGAAACGGGAAAAGCTCAGTACATCAATACGGGTGGATGGACAGCAAAGGCTATAAAAGAAGTTGAGGTTCAAGGAAAAAATGTAGAAATTATTGCTAGTTCTAAAGATACTGCATTTGATCGTATCCCTGCAGAATATGAGATTGACCCAGATGCGGAATATGTCTATATAACCTCCAATAATACAGTTAACGGAACGCAGTGGAAATCTTTTCCGAAAACTGGTGATGTTCCGCTTATTGTAGATGCATCAAGTGATATTTTTAGCTATACCCCAGATTGGACTAATATCGGAATTTATTATGCCGGTGCCCAGAAAAATGCCGGACCTGCAGGAGTTACAATTGTTATAGTACGCAAAGATTTGACAGAAAAAGTTCCTGACCATGTTCCGACCATGTTAAAATATGCAACATATGTATCAAAAAATTCTATGTTTAATACACCTCCTACATTTTCAATCTATATGCTTGGATTGGTAATGAAATGGTTGAAAAGCAATGGTGGTATTGAAGAAATTGCTACTATGAATGAAAAGAAAGCGAAACTGCTTTATGATGCAATTGATAACAGTGATGGATTTTATGTAGGGCATGCACAAAAAGATTCACGTTCTCTGATGAATGTTTCGTTCAATGTTGTAGATGAAACTTTGGAAGCAGATTTTATCGCAGAAGCAACGACTGCTGGTATGTTAGGAGTAAAAGGACATCGTTCTATCGGTGGAATTCGTGCTTCTATCTATAACGCAATGCCATTGGAAGGAGTTGAAGCATTTGTTAAATTGATGGATGATTTTAGAGCAAAGAATCAATAGAAAAATAAGATAAATACAAAATACAGGGGTTAATCATGTTAAAAGTACAGACACTAGATAAAATTTCATCTAAAGGGTTGGATTTACTGCCTCGTGAACAGTATGAGGTTGCAACAGAAATACCTGAACCGGATGCTATAATTCTTAGAAGTTTCAAAATGCACGATATGCAGTTGCCTGAATCATTGAAAGCAGTTGCACGTGCCGGTGCCGGAATAAACAATATTCCAATTGATAAGTGCACAGAAAAAGGTATTGTTGTTTTTAATACTCCGGGTGCTAATGCAAATGGTGTAAAGGAATTAGTTCTGACTGGTATGTTTATTGCGTCAAGAGATATTCCCAAAGGTCTTGAATGGGTGAAATCTCAAATTGATCAGGGAGACCAAGTTCCAAAACTGATTGAAAAAAAGAAATCAACTTTTAGCGGTCCTGAAATAAAAGGAAAAACACTTGGTATTATTGGACTTGGTGCTATTGGTGCAATGGTAGCTAACGATGCAGAAGCGCTGGGAATGGATGTGATAGGATATGATCCTTTTATTTCTGTTGAATCAGCATGGGGACTTTCAAGTAATATTGCTAGAGCGGAAGGGCTGGAAAGTGTACTCTCAAAAGCTGACTATCTTTCTATTCATGTTCCCTTAACAGATAAAACTCGTGGGATGTTTGATGAAGAAAAATTCTCTATGATGAAGAAGGGGATTAGAATAATGAATTTTGCCCGCGGTGGATTAGTTGATAATACTGCACTTGCTTCAGCAATTGATGAAGGCATTGTTGCTAAATATGTAACTGATTTTCCGGACGCAGAAGTGATGAAATTGAAAAATGTCATTCCTCTCCCGCATCTTGGAGCATCTACACCGGAATCTACAGATAATTGTGCCACAATGGGTGTTGACCAATTAAGAGATTATCTTGAAAAAGGAAATATAACGAATTCTGTGAATTTTCCGGAATGTTCTATGTCTCTTTCTGGAGATACCCGCCTTATTATTGCAAACATGAATGTTCCTAATATGCTGGGTCAGATAACTACATTTCTTGCTGATAAGAATATAAATATTGTTGATATGCTTAACAAAAGCAGAGACAATATTGCTTACAGTATAATTGATGTAGAAGGCGATATCCCCGACGCACATCTTGAGGATATCAAGAATATTGAAGGAATAATAATGCTTAGAGTTATTTAAGGAGCATTGATAAAAGAACCATTTAAACCACAGTATAGACAAAAATGTTATACTGTGGTTTTTTTATTTTGAATTTAGTTTCCAAATACAAGATAATCCCGAACTCCAAGTTATCGAGCAACTCAGATTCCCTTTTTTATCCACGATAGTCCGTTAGCAGTAATATTCGTATTTTTTATGGCAAGACTTTTTAGAGTATCAATTTATCTC
>JAYEIY010000203.1:0-8550 GCA_034660375.1 Verrucomicrobiota bacterium | reverse complement strand
ATTTGATGAATTTAGATATGCGATTGAGGACTGCATTAAAAATGCTGATAAATCGGAGTTAGAAAGCCTGTTGACATTAAATTTTCAACTATTTGATAAAGTTTATATTTCAACCGAGTGAAGTATAACATTGCTGTAATTGCTGCTGGTGGCAGAAGTAGAGGTGTTGTTGGAAATCTTTTTAAAGAAAGTACAGATATAAAAATAGTTTCGGTTTTTGATCCAGATAGAGAAATGTGCAAACTTGCCAAGGAGCAATGGAATCAACCTGACATGGTTTTTTGTGATACTTATCAGGAAGCAATTCAGCGTGATGATGTGAATTGGGTTATGGTTTTTTCTCCAAACAGTTTTCACAAAGAACATATTTTGTGTGCATTCAATGCAGGTAAACACGTTTTTTCTGAAAAACCACTTGCTACAAGCATTGAAGATTGCCAGGAAATCTATGAAGCACACAAAAAGTCCAATTTACAGTTTGCAACAGGCTTTGTTCTTAGATACGCACCTCTATATACAAAAGTACACGAATTGCTTGAAAAGGGATACATAGGTAAACTTTTGAGTATTGACGCAAATGAAAATATTTCGCCTGACCACGGTGCTTACATAATGCAGAATTGGCGAAGATTCAAGAAGTATGCGGGTCCGCATATTCTTGAAAAATGTTGTCATGACTTAGATCTTATAAATTGGTTTGCAGGTTCTGTTCCTTCTTATGTAGCCTCATTTGCAGGACGTGACTTTTTTATTCCCGAAAATAAAGATTATGATAAAATGACTCATCCTGATGGGAGAAAAATATTTGGGGGCTGGGAAGATCCTCATGCAGCAGATTCAGCATTTACATCCGAAAAAGATATGATGGATAATCAGGTTGCAATAATGCAGTATCGCAACGGAATCCGAGTAATGTTTCAGGCTACAGTGTCAAATGCAATTCCTGAACGTAGAATGTATTTTTCAGGAACAGAAGGAACAATGATTGCTGAACTTTATACAGGAATCCTCAGGTGCAAACGAATTGATGACGGAGAGCAGGAAACTATCTACAATTACAGTGGAGGTGGAGGTCACGCTGGAGGTGATAGTTACATAATGAAAGAGCTTTATGATACAATGCTAAATGATACACTCCCAAAATGCGGTGGAGACGAAGGACTTGAAAGCTCCGTAGTAGCAATGGCAATTGAAAAGGCAAAAGATGAAATGAAAGTCTTTGACTTAGAACCTGTCTGGAAAAAATTAGATAGGTAAAATTCTTGAAAATAAGACATTTTTGGCACGCTAAAGCTGTGAACTCTGACGCCTGAAAAACGTGTTTTGCTGAATATACTGATTTACCTAGATATTGTACAAAAAGCCTTTTTCACTTCGTTCAAAGGCTTTACGTACATTGTCTGTTTCTGTTTGCAGTTATTTTTTGAGTAAATAACATTTAAAATCATACTACTACTCAGTATTAATTTTAAATAAAGTTCAAATTTTTGATTTTGAACCTAGAGAGCCTGTGTGAAAAGGTTTTTGGTTTTTTAAAAACCTTTTCGTGCAGGCTCTAAGGGAATAAAGAGGATTACTATATTCCCTACTCTTGACTTGCTTTCAGTGCCTGTTCAAAATCTTCTATAATATCGGCAATATCTTCTAGCCCCACTGATACACGGATAAATTCTTCTGATATCCCTGCAGCTTTTTTAGCTTTTTCATTGAGTTGTTGATGGGTGGTTGATGCTGGATGAATCACCAGGGTTTTTGCATCTCCAACGTTAGCTAAGTGACTTGCCAGTTTGACTGAGTCTATAAATTTTAATGCAGTTTTATGTCCACCTTTTATCCCGAAACCAAAGACAGAACCATAACCTCCTGAAAAATATTCTGATGCTGTACTGTGCCAGTGATGTTCTTCAAGTCCAAGATAGTTAACCCATTCAACCAATGAATTTTCTTTTAGATGGTTTGCCAATTCAAGAGTATTTTCTGCATGTTTCTTGATCCTAAGAGGCAGTGTTTCTATTCCCTGCAAGAGTAAAAACTCATTCATAGGGCTTGGGCATGGACCTATATTTCTCATCCCCTGAACACGGGCTTTTACTATAAATGCAATATTGCCGACTTCCGGAACATTTCCTAAGGTATCCCAATATACAACCCCGTGATAACTTGAATCTGGTGTCGTGAATTCGTCGAAACGTCCCTGTGACCAATCAAAATTTCCGCTGTCAACTATAACCCCACCTATCGAAGTCCCATGTCCTCCAATCCACTTGGTGCAGGAATGGATTACAATATCTACACCATGATCTATCGGTTTGCATAAAATTGGAGCAAAAGTGTTATCAATAAAAAATGGTAGCCCATTTGAATGAGCAACATCAGCAATTCTTTTAATATCAGGTACATCACCTTTAGGATTACCAATCGTTTCCCCATAAACTAACTTCGTGTTCTTCTTTATGGCATTTTCGATAGTTTTAGGTGTGAAATCTTCTAAAAAGGTTACCTCTATGCCAAATCGGGGCAATGTATGTAGAAATAGTGTCTGTGTTCCACCATAAAGTGATGCCGAACTCACAATATGATCGCCTGCTTTGGCAATATTGGTAACAGCAAGAAAAATAGCTGCCATTCCGCTGGAGGTCGCCAATGCACCCGTTCCGCCTTCAAGAGATGCTATCCTTTTTTCAAGAACATCTGTTGTAGGGTTCATTAGACGTGTATAAATATTTCCGAACTCTTTTAATGCAAAAAGATTTGCGGCATGTTCAGACGAATTAAAGACGTAGCTAGATGTCTGATAAATAGGAACTGCTCTCGCTCCGGTTGTAGGATCCGCAGATTGCCCAGCATGAAGACTTATTGTTGAATTACCATATTTTGACATAATAAAACTCCTATGTTTATTTAATGATTTGATGATTTAATGATTTGATGATTTAATAATTCACCAATTCAAAATTTTTCTTATAGAAATAAATTAGTTGAAAGATAACGTTCTCCGGTATCCGGTAGGATTACCACTATATTTTTACCACTATTTTGCGGTTTTTCTGCATATTTCATAGCAGCAAATACGGCCGCACCTGAGCTGATACCAGAAAGAATTCCCTCTTTTACTGCAAGTTTCTTTGACATTTCGATTGCTTCCTGATCAGAGACCTTCACAATATCATCTATAAGATTGCAATCTAATACATCGGGGACAAATCCAGCGCCAATACCCTGAATTGAATGTTTTCTGGCTTCTTCACCGGAAAGAATCGCAGATGTGGACGGCTCTATAGCAACAATTCTGATGTTTTTGTTTTTTTGTTTTAGAGTTTGTGCTACTCCTGTGAGAGTTCCACCGGTTCCAACTCCTGCAATGAAAATATCTATTTTTCCATCCGTATCATCCCAGATTTCAAAAGCAGTATTTTTTTTGTGAGCATTGGGATTTGCAGGATTACTGAATTGTTGAGGCATGAATGAATCTTTATTTTCTTCTGCTAGTTCCTCTGCCTTTTGGACGGCTCCTTTCATTCCCTCTTTGGCAGGTGTAAGAATTATTTCTGCACCAAAATGCTGAATAAGCGAACGTCTTTCAATGGACATGCTTTCAGGCATTGTGATAATAAGTTTATATCCTCGTGAAGCTGCAACCATTGCAAGCCCCAAACCAGTATTTCCGCTAGTGGGTTCGATGATAAGCCCACCCGGTTTTAGTAAATTATCCTTTTCCGCAGTGTCTATCATTTCTACTGCAATCCTGTCTTTTACACTTGATGTCGGATTAAAAAACTCCAGTTTTCCAAAAATGTTTGCGCTTCCATCTTTGACAATACGATTAAATTTGACTAAAGGTGTGCTGCCGACTGTCTTACTTACATTTTCATAAATATTCATATTACATACTCCTCTGTCTTTTTTGTTCTCATTTTATCTAAAATAGACTGTAAGGTTATTTGTCTTGCATCGTTCCTCAAATTTCCAGAAAGCCTGTCCCATATTTTCTGAGTAGGACAAGTTTCTATTCTATTACAGTATTTTTTTCCGTGAATATGACAGTCCGCAAAAGCAATCTTTCCCTCAAATAACTCAATTAAATCAAGGATCGTTATCTCTGCAGGAAGTTTATTTAAGATATATCCTCCATTGCAACCCCTTATCGTACCAATAATGCCGGCCCCTTTTAGAGGAATCATTATCTGTTCAATATATGCTTCTGATATATCCTGAGTTTTCGCTAGATCCTTGCCTTTTACCGGACTTGTCCCCCCTTCGCTTAATCCAATCTGAATCAAAAGCCGTAAACTGAAGCGTGATTTTGTGGATAACCTCATCTTTCTTACTCAATTTGTGTTTAGATAAAATGATAAAAGTACTATAATGTCGATTGATTAGGTAAACTATTCTTTTTTTTGATACAATCAAGTCTGTTTTTAATTTTTTTTGTAAAAAATAAAAATATTCAAAAGTTGAATCCGTATATAATTATGCTAGAATCAATAATATCAGGGAATATTTAAAAAAAAGGATAGTAAGTAAAAATGAATATAGCAAAAGTTATTACGGAGTTGGCTCTTGACAGGGAATTTGACTATTTGATTCCCCGTTCTCTCTCAAAAGAGGTTGCTATTGGAACACGTGTTGTTGTTCCTTTTGGTAAGGCTACGAGGGAAGGGGTTGTTGTTGCGTTTGCGGAAAAATCCAAATTTCCGAATCTAAAGGAAATAGCAAGTGTTGTGAATAGCAAACCAATACTATCCAACAAGCTTTTATCTCTTGGTAAGTGGATATCAGACTATTATTGTTGTAGCACTGAACAGACTATTAGAACGCTGATTCCGGGAGTTGTCAGAACTGGTAGAGTAAAGCCTAAAATGATTAGCTTTATTACGATTCCTACGGACATTGATCTTTGCAAAGAACGGGATGCATTACCCGCCCAGGCAAATAAACAACGACAGATTATTGAATATATCCTGAAAAATGGGAGTGTGAGTAAAAAACGCCTACTACAGGATGTTGGAGTCTCTTCCGGACCTTTGAAAAATCTTACAGATAATAATGTTTTGAAAATTGAAGGAAAAATTATTGAATCCAATCCCTTTGAGAACAAAAAAGTAGTTCTTACTGCTGATAAAAGCATGACCGATGAACAAAATAATGCCCTCAAAATAATTTTAACTTCAATGGACAAAAAATCTAAAAGCGATGTAGTTTTAATTGATGGAGTAACCGGAAGTGGAAAAACAGAGATCTACTTACAGGCGATAAGAGAGTGCTTAAACAGAGGTAAAGAAGCTATTGTTCTCGTTCCCGAAATTGCACTTACCCCCCAGACAGCGAGACGATTTAGATCACGTTTTGGCGAAAAAGTTAGTGTTATGCACAGTGGTTTGACCGATAGAGAGCGCTATGATGAGTGGATGAAAATCTATAATAAAAAAGTTTCAATTGTTGTAGGCGCACGATCTGCTCTCTTTGCTCCATTTGAAAGTCTTGATCTGATTATTGTTGACGAAGAACACGAAAATACCTATAAACAGGAGGAAACCCCCAGATATAATGCAAGAGATGTTGCTGTGATGAGAGGATTTTTGGAAAATATAACAATCGTTCTCGGATCTGCAACTCCATCATTTGAATCTATGAATAATGCCAAAATCGGAAAGTATAAACTAGCTCAGCTAAAAAAAAGAATTGACAAAAAAGCAATGCCCGAAATAAAGTTGATTGATCTGCGCATTGAAACACAGGCAAGGGGACAATTTTCAATATTTTCTGCAACACTTGTCGATGAAATATTTGACAGACTCAGAAAAAAAGAACAGGTAATCCTTTTTCTCAATAGGCGTGGATTTGCAACCCATATGCAATGTCTTAAATGTGGATTTACTGCCGAATGTGAACATTGTAGCTGTGCATTGACCTATCATCAAAAAAGGGGAGTCTTAACATGCCATTTTTGTGGCTATACTCTAAAAGCATACGAAAAATGCCCAAGTTGTTTTGATAAAGGGATTAAATATGGCGGAATCGGTACAGAAAAAATAGAATCAATTGCAAAAAATATTTTCTCCAGTGCAAAAATAGCCAGAATGGATTCTGATACAATGACTACCGCAAAATCCTATAAAAAAGTACTTAATCAGTTCCAAAAGGAAAAAATTGATATTCTCATAGGTACTCAGATGATTGCAAAGGGACTTCATTTCACCAAGGTAACGCTTGTTGGAATCATGAATGCTGACGCCGGACTTCATATCCCAGATTTTAGGGCGGCAGAACGGACTTTTCAACTTATTACTCAAGTCTCGGGAAGGTGTGGGAGGGGTGATGTCAAAGGGGAAGTCGTAGTGCAGACTTTTTCTCCCCTGAATCCTGCTTTGCAGCATGCAGTAAACTATAGATATGAAGAATTCTATGAAAGTGAAATGGATGGACGGAAAGTATTCAATTATCCCCCAATAATAAGAATGATTATGATTCGTTTTAAAGGAAAAAATGAAGAAATGACAGAACGTACGGCAACAGAACTGTACTTACAGCTTAAACCTGTTTTTGGTAAACACGTTCTCTGTTCCGCTCCAATGCCAAGCCCAATGGCTAAAATTAAAGGTAAGTATCGCTTCCAAATGATACTCAGAACAAAACAAATCTTGCCTACCGTGCGATATCTAAGACAATTGCTTGTTGGAGGCGCAATGAATAAAAATGTTTACATATCTGTTGATGTAGATCCATATTCGATGTTGTGATCCCTCCCTATTCTACAGAAGATCAGAGGGGATACCGAAGCGAGGTTAAAGGTGTTCTCTGTTCTTCTAAAATAGAAAATATCTCCCTTTTTATCCTCAAAATAGTTAAAATGATTTTTCTCCGGCTGGGAAACAGAAGTAAGCTATCCTAACTCATTCATTTAGTTGAAATTTCTACCTAAAAATCAAAGTTTATACTATCATACCCCGCAGTTATAATGTCCTCCTTTTTATTATTTTGAAGTCAGCAAACATTTTTGTATTGTGATTGCCTTTTATTGTGTTTGCCACTTCATCTGCCAACCAGCTTAGAGGATATTCTATCGTTGTAATATCCGGATATAGAGAAGTAAATGTATAACTATTATCCACACCCATTATCGAAACATCATTAGGAACCGAGATCCGATTGTTTTCAAGAATCCTGATGATTGATAGTGCGATCCAGTCGTTATGACAGAAAAAAGCCGTGATTCCTTTTTCCCTGACTAAAGACAAAATGCTTGCTTCTTCCCCTGCATCTTCTATAAATGGAATTAATTCATTTTGCCTCATTACATTCTTATACCCCCGTAGACGATTTCTTATTGGTAAACTTCTTCGTTTTGGGATTATGTGTGCAATATTTCTGTGCCCCTTATCAATTATCAATTGAGTTGCTTTTTCGCCTAATTTCACTTCATCAGGTGTGATATAAAAGGTGTTTTCCCCTATACACGGAACTAATAAAGAGATTATTTTCATTTTTGAAATATGCTCGGGAATAAGAATCTTTTCTGTAGGTGGAATAATAATGGCTGCGAGATACTTTCTAGTCGCAAATTCATTTAATAATAAGATCATTTCTTCAAGATCATTGATTGTTGAAATAAGTAAGCGCAATCCATCTTCGTTTAATCTATTTTTGATAGCAGCCATCATATCCATAAAGAAAGGAGATTGTAAGCTGGGAATTAAGGCAACAACGGTCTTGCTCTTACCTGTAATAATCTCTCGTGCTGCCGGATTTGGCATATAAGCGTATTCAGCCGCCTTTGCCAAAATTTTTTCTTGAGTTTTCCGGCTGATTCCTTTGCGGTTATGCAAAGCACGGTCAACCGTGCCTTGCGATACACCACATAATTTTGCAAGTTCTAATGACGAAATCATAAAAATTTAACTCTCAAAATAAATATTTTTAATTTCTACATGCCCTTCAACTACTTCTACAAATGGCTCTCCATCCTGAACTCCTGCCGTACCATAACCTGTCGCAGTAGAGAAAAAAGACCTGAAATCACCTTCTATTTCAGGTTTTATTTCCAACGTTTTATCTACAGCATCATACCGTATGCCAGCCATTCCCTGTAGCAATGCATAAGATGCCATCGCTCTAGCATACCAATGCCCGCATTCATATTCATTAAAGGGATTACGAACTCTGCCATCATAACGTTTTCGAGTTTCTCGAACAATATCCAGTGCCTCTTTAACATTTCCAACCATTGCAAGATGAGAAGCAACTTGATATTCGATTCCAGTCCAGACTTCATTACTATAAACAAAGGGTAGACTTAATTCTCCTCCATTCGGCCAAGAACATAGGAGCAATCCTCCTTCCTTACCCAAAGCATAGGTAGGACGTTGTGGATTACTATGTTTTGAAAGATCTTTACGTAAATTATATTTGTGGACTGCACAAAGATGACTTTGTATCTTTGTTTTATCCATAAAATCATCTATCCCAGCCGTTTTTACCATCCAAAATCCAAGAATTCCATCAGAAAGACAACCCTTACCATATTGATATTTAGGTCCTTCTTCCTTTATT
>JAYEIY010000202.1:0-8596 GCA_034660375.1 Verrucomicrobiota bacterium | reverse complement strand
GAATATGCAGGTAAAAGTTTTGGTTTAAATGAACTTTCCGATGGTTATTCATCACTCTTAGCTGTTCTGACAGAACTTATTTTAAGAATGGAAGCTCATAATGCCAGTAATTATGATATGCAGGGTGTTGTTCTTATCGATGAAATAGAAACTCATTTACATGTGGAATTACAAAAAAAAGTATTACCTTTTCTGGTTAGCTTTTTCCCTAAAATTCAATTTATTGTGACAACTCATAGTCCTTTTATTTTATCATCCTTATCAAATGCTGTAATCTGTGATTTAGAAAAAAAATCATTACCCAAGATTTATCAAGTTATTCTTATGATGCACTTATTGAAAGCTATTTTGACAATGATAAATACTCAGAGGAAGTAAAAAAGGAAATAGAAGAATTTGAAAAGTTATCAAAAAAAGAGAAACGTACTGATACCGAAGAAATTAAATATCTACGTTTTGAAGAATACTTTAAAAGCCTCCCTACATTTTCAGCCGATGAACTTGCCATCAAAATTAAAGAAATATTAATGAAAAATTTTGAGGAGGCAAATGTTTAATGGTTTATCTTGAAAAATCACAACCTCCACCTAAATCTTTAAGTGATGAGATAAATAAAAAATCTGGGTTTTATAGAAAACTAGACGTTGTTGAAAGGCTTGAACAGGATTTTCGCAACAAATGTTATATTTGTGAACAAAAAGCTCCGACGAATATAAATATTGAACATTTCAAACCTTATCAAGATGATAAAAAATTAAAATTTGATTGGAATAACCTTTTTCTTAGCTGTGCTCACTGCAATAATGTAAAATCAGTTAATTTTGATAATTTACTAAATTGTACTGTTTTTTCAGACAATGTAGATGTTGCTTTACATTATAAATGTGATTCATTTCCAAAAGAAAAAGTACTCATTAAAGAATTACAGAAATCAGCTAAGACAAAACAAACAAAAGAGTTACTGTAAAAAACGTTTAATGGTGATCATACTCCAATAAAAAAAATAGAAAGTGCTAATTTAAGAACTGCACTCATAAAAGAAATCAGAGATTTCCAAGGTTTGCTTTTTGCTTACAAAAAAGATCAGAAAAAGAATGCTTTTTTTATGAAATAAAAAAACAACTTAATAATAGTTCTGCATTTACCGCATTCAAAAGATGGATTGTTAGGGATAACAATTTTTTTAACCAAAAATTCGCAGACTGTATATAATATGACTAAAAGAATTAATTCAAATGAACATATTGAAGAGTCTCTTGATTATTACTGCTTTTTTGATAAAGAATCTGGATATGAAAAAGGTTGCAATCTGAATGCAGAAAAAAGAAATTTTATTCAATTTTTCAAACTTCTTAGAACAATGATGAATGACAATTTACCTGCATGTATTCGAGAGAATCTATGTTTAACGAAACTGGAACATTTATCTCATTTGTAGAAAAAGACAATCCCAAAAAAAATATCTGAAAATTAAAACTTAAGACTATGATGATGACAACTTATTTACCATATTTAATATCCACTTTTATTCTTCTTTTTCTGTTTATTACATACATCAGAACTGCACTGATTAATCTTAATTGGGCAATATTGAAAGATCCCAAGATTAAGCAAAAAAAATTGAAAGAAAAAGTTGAAAAATGGTTGCATATTAAAGATAATTCTATATTTTTCTTGGATGTAATTATTTCTTCTTCTGCTTTTGCAGTTTTTCTATTGTTCTATAAATGTATCCCAATAGAAACTCCAAAACAAGTTGTCATATTGTTAATTATAATTCTTGCTCTTCTAATTATTACAATAAAGAAAGCCATATATCTTTCTATGGAAGGAGACAGTCATATAAAGATACTTTTCATCACCATGCCGATAATTTATATGTTGTCTTTGTTAACTCTTCCGATTAGTCTAATATTAAAAAAAATATCTTTATGGCATACTTCCCAAAAATCAGAGAGAGAGGAAAATACAACAAAAGAAGATAAGATTATTTCCATAATAGAACAGGATGAATATGAGGAAAATGAACAACAGTATTCTGATCTGGAAGATGATGAAAGAAGAATGATTAAAGGAATCTTTGATCTTGATGAAACTCTGGTAAAGGAAATAATGACTCCCAGAGTTGATATTGATGCTGTAGATGTGAACGATACGATTCAAAATGTAAAAAAGATGATAATTGAAAAAGGACACAGTCGAGTTCCAGTCTACCATGAAACTCTTGATGATATTATAGGAATCATTTTTGCAAAAGATTTGCTCGACTCGGCAAAAGTAGGTCCTGATACAAAATTGAGAAAAATAATGAGAACTCCGGATGTTATACCTGAAACAAAAAATTTAGACGATTTACTTGAAGATTTTCAGAGAAACAAACAGCATTTTGCTGTAATACTTGACGAATACGGGGGGACTAGTGGTATTATAACGCTTGAAGATATCCTTGAGGAGATTGTAGGAGAAATAATGGATGAATATGATAGGGATGAAGAGCCTATTTCTCATAAATTCAATCCTGATTCATCTATTGATATTGATGCACGGTGTGAAATAGATGATCTGAATGAAATACTTAAAATTGATATAGAAAAAAAGGAATATTACGATACTTTAGGGGGGTACATAACATATTCTTTAGGTAGAATCCCCCGGCAGGGAGAAAAATTAGAGACAGATGAATTATCTGTTAATATTATCGAAGCAAATAATCGTTGCGTTTTAAAAGCGAGACTCATAAAAAAAGAAGACGAGGAAAATAAGAATAATGAATAAACTTTTTACACATTATAGAAATAATTTTTTTGCCGGTTTGATTCTTACATTTCCCCTTGTTGGTTCTGTGGGGATAACCTATTGGCTTTTTAATGTACTGACATCATATATTCCTGTACTGTTGGAGAAAATTGATCATCCATATATTAAGTCTCTCCTGGATATTCCTTTCTTGACGACTGGATTAAGATTTTTAAGCCTCTTCATGGCATTTTTTATAATATATCTGATAGGCTTGTTTACAAAAAATGTAATAGGAGCAAAGATTGTTGAAGTCTGGGAAAAACTCCTTCTTAAGGTGCCATTTATAAACACAATTTACTCAACAATTCAACAAATAGGAAAGGCTATATTCAGCAATAATACCACAAAAATGTTCAGCGAAGTAGTTTTAATAGAGTATCCCAAAAAAAAATCATACGTAATAGCATTTAAAACAGCCAACGGACCAGAAGAACTTCTTGAGAAAACAGGAAAAAACCTCGTTAGCCTTTTTGTCCCGACTACTCCTAATCCAACAAGTGGATTCTTACTTTTTCTCCCAGAAAAAGAGATTACAGTTCTTGATATGACCGTAGCCGAAGGCATGAGACTGGTAATCAGTGGAGGAGTTGTAAAACCGCAAAGAAAAACAAAATAATTAAACAAATACAATAATAAAATAAAAAAGGAGAAAGAGAAATGCAGACAATTGATCTGGAAAAAATGAAAAAAGACCCAACCGAATTATTTACAAATGGTTTTGTCTGGGTGGTTATCGCAATTCTATTCATAGGATTCTTCCTAAAAACAACCATTCGTTTCGGAGAAGTAGACGGAGAAGAAGTAGGAGTTATTCTAAATAAGATGAATGGTGAGATTACTATTATCAAGGAATCCGGGAAAAAGCCATATAATGGAATTACACAGGATTTTTTCACAATAGACAAGACTCTTCAGACCATTGAAATGAGTGCTTCAACCACTCGTGGAGATAGGCAGGAAAGAGATGATCTGAAGATAAAAACGATTGATGGCAGTGATGTTTATGTAGATTTGGTAATTCAATATAGAATTGATATTAATATGGTTAAAAACATAATATTTACATCGGGTACTGGGGATCTTTACAAGAAAAAGTGGGTAAGAGATTACATGCGGGCTATTTGTAGGGATTATCTTTCAGAATTGTCAACTGAACAATTCTACGATGCTTCACAGCGGGCAGTAAAAATTGTCAATGCCAAAATTGAGGCTAATAAAAAACTAACCCCATTCGGAATAATTATAGATAGTATTGCGATTCCTACAAAACCACATTTCTATAAAGAGTATGAACAGATGATAAAAAGAAAAAAACTCGCCGATCAGGCAGTTCTTAAAGAAAGATCTAAAGCTGAGGCTGCCAAACAACGCCAGTTGACCGAGATTGTACAGGAAACAAATAAAAAAAATGTATCCCTAGAAAGATTTCAGGGAGAAATGAAGGAATTGATTATTAAAAAGAATGCAGAAGCGCAAAAGATAATGAAAGCATCAGACGCATATTATGCACGCGTGACAATAGGAGCAGGCGCATCCCTCTATAAAAATCAAAAAAATGCAGAAGGCATTCTGGCAAAAAAGAAAGCCGAAGCACAGGGGATTGAAGA
Organism: Verrucomicrobiota bacterium; assembly: GCA_034660375.1. Lineage (GTDB taxonomy): Bacteria > Verrucomicrobiota > Lentisphaeria > UBA2565 > JAYEIY01 > JAYEIY01. The sequence goes on along the minus strand of JAYEIY010000202.1, from coordinate 4,190 downwards.
GTTAAAGAAAGCAATGGAAGGAGAAGGCGGTAAAAATATGGTAAAACTGGAATACGCCAAAAAACTTAAAGAAATCCACTTTACGGGACAACCTTTCATTAAAACAGAAAAAACAACACGCCTTGAACATCTCAGCCCTCTAAAAAAATAAAAATAACTGAAAAATAAAACCAATCATAAAAAATAAAGGAAATAATCATGAATAAAATACTAACAACCATATCCATTGTCGCTATCATTGCAATCATTGCATTCTGGAGCCTAATCGGAATAACAACTACATATATACCAGTAGGAAAAGCGGGTGTCAGAACTAGAGTCTATGGAATAATCTTTGAAAAAGGAATAATAAAAAAAGATTTTGGACCCGGATGGCATATAAAACTGGGACCATTTGACTCATGGAAATTTTTTGATACAACAGTGCAGACTCTTGAGATGACACGTGATCCAGTCCAGGGAGATCGCAGAGGACGAGACGATATACAAGTGCAATCCTCCGATGGATACACTATTTCTGTTGATGTTACCGTAAAATACCGAATTCAGGAAGGAAAAGCTCATAAAGTATATGTAGATACTGGTAGCGGAAGTGGTTTTAAGACAATTGTGCGCAATGAAAGTCATAAGGTATGTATGAATTATTTCGGAGAAATGAAAACAGAAGAATTCTATGATCCGGCGATAAGAAGAGTCAAAACAAAAGAAATCTTAAAACATCTGGGCACCTCTCTTGAAGATAATTCTATTGAAATAATTGAAGTGCTTATCAGGAATGTTGAATTTGATGCAGAATATGAAAAACAAATTCAAAATAAAAAACTTGCTGATCAGGAGGTAGAACTAAATAAATCTTTGGCACGCGCCGAAACAATGAGTGGAAAAACTCAGGTAATTGAAGCAGAAACTAGAAAAAAATTGAAAATAATAAAACAGGAACTCAACTCGGAAATAATAACATTAAGAGCAGAAACAGAAAAAAATTGTGAAACAATTAAGGCAGAAGCAGAAAAATATGCAACAGAAAAAGAAGCCGATGCAGATCTGCTCGCAGCAGAAAAAGAGGCAAAAGGAAATCTCCTTGTGAAAAAAGCCGAGGCCGAAGGAGAAAAACTACGTAATAAAGCACTCGCTGGAGACGGGGGAGATATTATCGTAGCCCTAGAAGCTGCAAAAAATCTGAATATTTCAGAAGCTACATTTTCTACCATGAACATAGATTTGTTTGATATTAATGAAATGGCAGAAAAACTCGGAGCAAAAGATAACTAAAAATTATCCATTAATCATTAAGAACTAATCATTACTAATTAATGTTTTTATTTATAGTTATATTTATTTGTTTACTAGGAGTGTCAGCATTTTTTTCAGGCTCAGAAACTGCTTTTTTCTCTATTCCTGAAACAACTCTGAAGCATTGGGAGAATGCTTCAAGTGGTAAGTGTTCTGTCTCTTCCTTAATGGCTAATTATCGCAGAACCTTAATAGTCATCCTTCTTGGAAATATGTTTGTAAATGTTCTTGCATCTATCCTTGGAGGAAGAATTCTTGCCCATTATCTGGGGGAAACTACACAGAGTGCATTTATTGCATTAGCTGTAGTTACCATGTTTTTGTTGCTCTTTGGAGAAATAACTCCCAAAACAATTGCTTTACAAAAGAATCTTGCCATAGCCCCCAAGATAGCTCCTATTTTTTCTTTTTTCATAAAAATTCTTTCTCCTCTTGTTTACCTCCTTGATAAAATAACAAATAAATTGCTTAATCTTTTTCAATCACCTAAAAGTACTGCAATAAGACACGACGAATATAAAAGTTTTATTGCTATTGGAGCTGCATCAGGGATATTTTCTTCTTTCGAAGAAAAAATGTTGTTAAATACCTTTTTGCTAAGAGAAAAGAGAACCTCCAGTGTTATGTGCCATAGAAAAGATATGAGGGCAGTAGAGTCTAACTGGGACGTTGACAAAATATATGAATATGTTGTAAGTTCTGCTCATGACTATCTCCCCGTTTACAACGAAAATCTTGATAATATTATGGCTGTTCTTGATGTAATAAAATATCTAAGCCTCAGCGTCTCGGAAAGAAAAAAATGGCAGAAAAACTGCCTCCTTAATCCTGCTTATCTTCCCGAAAATGCAACGCTGGAGGACGCAATGACAACCGTAAAAGAAAATCCTTGCGATTTGTGTGTTGTCGTGGATGAGTACGGAGGAGTCTCCGGAATAATAACAGAACAAGATATTCGATCACAGATTACCGGTAAAATTTATGAAGAATTTGATCTTCCCAGATGGAGTATCAAAAAAATATCTAAAAATCATTGGCTCGTCGGTGGGGGGACCCCACTGGATGAACTGGAAAGAAAAACAGACATTATCTTCCCCGAAAATGAATCGGAAAACCTCGCCGGATTAATAGCCGAAAACCTAAAAAGAATACCAAAAGAAAAAGATACTGTACAAACAAAAGAATGGAAACTCAAAGTTCTTGAAATGAACAATAATTTTGTAGCAAAAATTGAGTTCTGTACTTTAAAATGACTATAATAACAATAATAACCTTAATAGCAATATGTGCAGCTATTGCAGCAATCACCAGTGGCTTCGAAAATGGTATGCTTATTATTCCGCGTGCCAGATTGGATCACGGATTGAAAGAAGGTCGTAGAAAAGCAATTCTTATTCATAAACTTTTAAGAAAACCTTCTAACCTGCTTAGCACGGTACTCTTAAGCACAAATATTGCCTATGTATCCTGTTCTCTACTCGAAGACCGTCTTTTTCATAAGCTCGGTCTCGCAGGAGGCTTACAAATGGCTGGAGCCGCATTCCTTTTTTCTGTCTTTCTTCTCATTGTAGCCGAAATAATTCCCAAAAGCTGGTTTAGACAAGATCCATACACTCGTTCAGGATATTTTATTTATCCAATAATGCTCTTTAGAATTATATTTTTCCCTATTATATGGATATTGTCAGCCTTCAGCAATTTGATGGCAGGTTTATTTTATGACAAATCAGACTCACAATTGCCTGAAGACGGATATTTAGTCCAGGACTTTAATATTATGCTTAAAGAAAGTTATTCTCAGGGAATAATAGATAAAAATGCATTTTCTATTCTTAATGGAGTTTTGCTCCTTCATAGAAAAACCGTAGCAGATCTAATGATTCCTCTCTCTGAAGTAAAAGCAATAAATACAATGATGACCATCGAAAATGCCATAGAAATATCAAAAAGTAAAGGTTTTTCGCGCTTGCCTGTATATTCCTCTGAAAAAGAAAATCAGTTAATCGGGGTTTTCAGCGCATACAATGTTTTCTTCTCTCTTGAAAGAAAAAAATGGAGAAATTCCCTTGTTAAAGACTTTTTACACTCTCTAATAACTCTTCCTGAAGATGCAACACCAGAACAGGCCGTAGAAAAAATGAAAAAAAATAAATTTCCTTTTATTACAATAATAAATAAAAAGGGTAAAACAACGGGAATTATTACATTAACTGATTTGTTGTTTTTTCTGAAATCAAAATAAAAATAAGGAGAAAATATTGTTCGAAATAAAAGAAAATGAGATGAAAGCAGAAACTGCTATGATTGTAGGAATACAACACTATAAAAATGATGTCGCCGAAATAGAAGATCACCTTGATGAACTCGAACAATTGGTCAATAATATTGAAATTGATGTTGTTAACAAAAATATTGTAAAACTCCGAAAAATTACGGCAAAATATTATATTGGAAAAGGAAAAGCTGAAGAACTCCGAGACACCTGTAAAAGACTACAGATAGAAATACTTGTATTCGATGAAGTTCTTAGCCCATCACAACAAAAAAATCTCGATAAACTTATCGGCATAACAGTAATTGATAGACAGGAAGTCATCCTGGATATATTCTCAAAACGTGCAAGAACAAAAGAAGCAAAACTTCAGATAGAACTTGCAAGAGCAGAATATAATCTGCCACGACTTAAACGCATGTGGACTCATCTCTCCCGACAAAAAGGAGGGGGTGTAACTCAAAGAGGAACTGGAGAAAAACAAATTGAAGTAGACAGAAGACTTGTGGGAGATAGAATCACACGATTAAAGGAAGAACTAGAACAAGTAAAAAAACATAGAAATGTACAGCGAAAAAAAAGACAGGAAATCCCTCTGCCTAACGCAGCTATCGTAGGATATACA
>JAYEIY010000201.1:0-8623 GCA_034660375.1 Verrucomicrobiota bacterium | reverse complement strand
AATTCCTCCTAGCAATCCCCAGATTAGGATAGAAAATGTTATAATTAGGGGGATAGCTGCTGTTTTTTGTTTATTTTGCAAAGTTTTATTTGTTCTGTATTTTATTGCTGCTTCTAATAAATGCTGAGTTACAGCATCTCTCAGTCCTATGCCTGCTGGCATAACGGGGATGGCAGATATAGCATTTGAGACTTGTGTTGTGAGTGCATAGTCTTTTATTGACAGATCCGCTTCTTTTAACGCCTTTCCTGCAGAGTATAGAGAAAAACTAAGAGTTGTATGTACTGCCATAGAAAGAAGGAGAGCCTTGACAAGGACTTTTTTTTGATTCTTATATAGATCAATGCTTTTTGAGAATTTTATGATTACCATATTTATCTTTTCTGGTAAAAATCGTGAAGTAAAGTTAAGAAATATTTTAATCCACCTTAACTTTAGAAATGTATTTTTATATTCAACAGCAAGAAAAAAGATGATACCCATAAGGCTGCCGGCTGCAATTATAGCGGCAGTAATTTTAATGTCAGAAGTCTGAGAACGAATAAAATCAAGGGAACATATAATTGCGATAAGAGCAATAGAGAAGAGACCTACCAATCCGATAATCCTGTCAAGCATTATTGTGAGGATTGCGCCAGCTTTATTTTTTTGTGTATGTTTGGTAATGTAAGCCATTTTTATGAAATCTCCGCTTACGGCACCCGGAATAGCCAGATTAAAAAAGACTCCTATCATTGTTAATCTGCATGTTTCTTTTGCTGAAAGGTTTACTCCCTGTACTTTTAGTAGAGAATGCCAGCGGAACATGGTAATAATCAAAACGATCCCATAAGCAAAAAATGCTATAAATAGCCAGTAAAAATTTATATCCTGTATTTCTTCTAGTATATTTAGATCAGCTTTTTTTGTTGTAAAGTAAATCAGCAGACCTGCAAGTATAATTCCTATGGAGGACCTAGCTATGTTTATTATATAAATGCGTTTTTTTTTCATATTTTTTTATTTTTTTATAGATTTTTGTTTGCATCATCTGAATATGGTGTTAGAGTAATTTTAAGGAAGCGAGGTTCGAGCCTCTGTGTAATAACTTCAAAGGGGCCACCAGGCCTTATCTTAAAATAGAGCGGAGTGACCCACCTCGTTTCCATTTAATTTGTTAATTTCGTAATTTGCTTAATTTTAAAAGCAATTCTGCAATTCCCCAATTCCTATTTGTCTCTTCTTCTTCTGCCGCTCATCAGACCGCGTTTGCTGGTTTCTACAAATTCCACAAGTTCTTCTATCTCGGGGATATCTGCGAATTCTTGTGTTATTTGGTCAAGGGCTTCTTTTTGGGAGAGGTCTGAAAAGAATAGAGTTTTTACAGTCTTTTTTATAGCTTTTCTGGCTTTGATAGCAATTCCTGCACGTTTAAGACCTATAGAATTAGGACCATATATTCTGTCCCCTTCTGCTAATAGGCAAAATGGAGTTATATCCTGAACTATGCGTGCGTACGCACTTACCATAGTGAGTCTGCCTATCCTAACAAATTGATGCACCACACAGTTCGCGCTTAGTATTACATTTTCTGCAATTTGAACATGACCTGCCAGAAGTGTTCCGTTTACCAGAACCGTATTATTGCCAACGATACAATCATGTCCAACATGTGAAAACGCCATCAGCATAATGCTATTTCCTAATACAGTGCTACTTTGTTCTTCGGAACCGCGGTGTATAGTTACATATTCTCTTATTACGCAGTCATTTCCTATTTTTGTATAAGAATTTTCTGTTGAAAAATCTATATCCTGTGGTTTATCTCCAATTACTGCTCCTGTATGAATTTCTGTATTTTCCCCTATTTGCGTTTTTCCTGTTATATGTACATGTGGACCGATGCAGCAACTTTTTCCGATTTTTACATCAGCATCAATTATAGAATAAGGTCCTATTTTTACTGAAGAATGTACTTTCGCATTTGGTGAGATAACGGCGGTTTTGTGAATATTATTCATTATTTTTAAGACTGTTTAAATGTTGTTAGGAATATTTCGGAGCAAAATTTTTAAAGGATTAAAAGATATAAAGGTATATTTTCAACTTGATTCAGGTGAATGTTTATTAATTGTTAATAACTTGTCTATAGGTTGAAATATTTTTTGTCTAGTATTCTTGAGACTGCATAAAATAGTTTCATCTTCAAGCTATACAAGAAAAAATTAGAGGAGAAAATAAACAAAGAGAATTTTTTGAGAATTCTATCTGTTGATTTTTAATTTTTAATTTTTTATAGAATATTTTAGTAGAACTGAAAAACTTTTTCTCATTTCAGATTGAAGGAGTGTTTTTTTATAGTAATTTAGGAAAGACAAGCAGGAAATATGAAGTATTTATCATTTTTTAGAATTCTAAACTTATTTATTTTTTGTATATTTTTAAATAAAAAAGAATCTCTTTCTACTTTTTTTATGTGTTAACTCATTGATTCTTATTGGGTTATAGTTTTTTTCTACTTTTGTAAAAAAATATTTAAAAAAATAAAAAAGAGCTTGATGCACTGTCTTTATTATGATAATGTCTTTGACGTCAGCGAATGTGCTTTACCACTTGTTGACAACTTGTCAATAACTTTATTTGACCTCACTTTAGCCTTACACCTTTTAGAATTTAGGAAGAATTTTATATGTCTGATTTATTTACCGAAAAAAAATGGAAAGAGGTACAGGAAGATTTAAAAAGTAAACTTAACACAGATTCATATAATCGCTGGATTCTAGGAATTACACCTATAAAACTATCCGTAGAAAAATGTCTTCTAGGAATATCTTCTAATACCTTTGGCTTATGGCTTGAAGACAATTATTATGATATAATTTCCGAATCTATTTCGTTTGTTACTGGTTTTGATTCGGTAAATCTTTTTTTTGAGACTGTTAAAAAGAAAAAAAAGAGTAAGAAGAAAGTCATCAAAGAATCTATTTCTTCCAAAAAATCTTCTTCGGAAAGAGTTTCAAAAAAGAATATTAAACGTGAAAAAGAATCGTCTGCGGTTTATGTGCCAAGTGGGATCAACAAGCGTTTTACTTTTGATTCTTTTATCGTCGGGGAAAGTAATAAATTTGCTCATGCTGCAGCTATGGCGGTTGCAGAGTCTCCGGGGACAGCCTATAATCCACTTTTAATATGCGGAGGAACAGGTCTTGGGAAATCGCATTTGATTCAGGCAATTGCACGTAAGACAGTTTCAATGAACAAAAAAGCCAAGGTAGAGTATTGTACAACTGAGGAGCTTTTGAATTCTTTTGTCTCTGCTATTCAGCATAAAAGTCTTTTAAAATTCAGAAAGCATTTCCGTAGCGTAGATTTATTGCTCATAGATGACATACATTTTTTTCCCGGAAAAGAAAAACTTCAGGAAGAATTCTTTCATACCTTTAATACTCTTTTTAACAATCATAAGCAGATTGTTATGACTTCTGACAGACCTCCAAATGAATTAAAAGGACTTCAACAACGTCTTGTTTCCAGATTTGAATGGGGATTAACTACTGAGGTGGAAAAGCCGGATCTTGAAACTCGTATAGCAATTATCAGAGCAAAACAGGAAAATCATAATATTAAAATAGATGATGAACTTTTGATATATATTGCAACCAGGATTTCTTCTCAGGTGAGAAGGCTTGAAGGTGCTCTTACTCGTCTTGTTTGTTTTGCTTCTCTGTGTGGTCAAAAAAGAATTACAAAAGATGTAGTAGATAAGCATTTGAGTTCATTTTTTGAAGAGGAGGCTAGTGCTCATCTTACTGTTAATGCAATTCAGAAGCATATTGCTGACCATTTTGATATCCGTGTAACGGATATTTTAAGTAGGAAACGTCCTAATAATATTGCAATTCCTCGCAAAATTGCAATGTATCTTTCAAGGCAATTGACAATGCATTCTTCTACAGAACTTGGTGAAGCTTTCGGAAAAAATCATGCAACTGTTTTGCATGCAGTATCCTCTGTGGAGAATTCTATGGATACAGATGAACAATTCAAACACACCGTGAATCGTCTTTCCAGAGAACTTAGGACTAATTAGATATTGCACGAAAAGCCTTTTTCGCTTTGCTCGAAGGTTTTTCGTACACTGTCTGTTTCTGTTTGCTGTTATTTTTTTGAGTAAATAAGACTAAAAATCATTATTAACGAGTCTGACTTTATGTCAGCAATGAGCGAAGCGAGTGGCAAAGTCCGTAATCAAAGTCCCGGCGAAACGTGTTATTTTAATCTTTTTCATGCAGGGGTTAATTAAATGTTCAGGTCTAAAAAATACAATATTGTCTTTCTTGCACTTACCCTAGGAGTTCCCTTTTCTATTTTTAAGATTATAGGTGGAAGGGTAATTGTCAGGGAGTTTGGGATTTTTGGTTATTTTTTAATTTGTGTAGGTATAATTGATTTGCTTTTGAATTTGTGTCGTTCTTTTCAAGCCTACGGTATTTTTTCTGGCAAGGTTTCATACTGTTTTTTTTCTACAATTGGAAATATTTTTTCAAAGGAAGAATTTTTCTTAGGGATTGATACTCTTTTTTCTTTTTTTATTGTGGTAATTTTTCTGTGGTCTAATCTTATTACCAAATTAACCTCTACAGAAAATTTTTTTTGGGTTTCTGCTGTGACTGTAAATGTTTTGGCTGTAGGATTTACTCAGCTCTGGTGTGCATATCATTTAAGAGATTAATAAAACGGTCGAATTTTCTAATCTTTTGCTTTTGCTTTTGGGATAAGTTTATCAAGTGTAATAAAGGCAGTTTCTATTATCTCTTTTTCAGTGTTATACTTCTCCAAATTCTCTTCATAACGCTCTACGTTTGAACCACGTTCACGCTTTTTTTCTATCTTCTTATTTAAGCGTTTTATTTGTCGTTCCAATTTATGTAAAGTACGTTCAAAACTCTTTTTTGCATTAAGAATTTCTTTTTTAATATTATTCAGTATTAGTTCTCTTCCCGATTTTCTTTTTTCCAATATTGCATCATGTTTTCTTGTCCAGTTATTCTTTTTTTCAGTTTTGAATTTTACCATTCTTTCAATGTCGGCATCATAATCTTGCAAAGTACGTCTTGTTTCAAGAATCTTTGGGAAATTATTTTGCAAAAAATTATGATCTTGTTTAAGGAGACCAAGGGCGAGATGTTCAGAATAGAACTCAGACTCTTCTTTAAGAATAGTTCTCAATTCATCCAAAACATCGATTCTTGCATCAAACCAGTTTTGTTGTTTTGTTAGAATTTCGAGTTGTTTTCTTAATTTTTCTTTTTTAGTTTCTGCTACATTTTCATCATAAATTTTATTATTTATTTTATGATTTTGCGGTTTTAGCTTCTGATTTTTTTTAGCATATTCAGTTCTTAAATCTAGTAAATTATCATCTACTCTTTTGCTTGTCTTTTCAAATTCTTTTGCAAGCTTAGCTCTATGACGGGCGATAGCTTTTCTTTTTTTTGTTCCCCATGTTGAACTGACTTTATAGAGATTTATTTGAAGGCTTCTAACTTTTATCCAGTTTGCAATTAAACGAGGTTCTTTTTTTTGCAACTTTGCGAGAATGGGGATGTGTTTTTTATCAATACCTTTGAATGGACCTTTGTTACGATCATTCTTTTTTGCTTTTTTAACCGTTTTTTCTGAAGCACTTAATTCTTTGGTTGCAACCAGATCTTTTCCAAAAGAATCTACAAGGAAAAGAGTATATGTTACGATGAATACGGCGAATATTTTTTTATTTACAAAAGATAGCATAAAATAGCTCCAGTTATATTTAGATATTGCAGGAGTATATATTCAGTAAAGTATGTTACATGTCAGAGTTCACAGATTTAGCGTGAAAACAAGACATTTTTGGTTAAGCTAAAGCTGTGAACTCTAACTGTCTTCTGTGAAAATAGAGGTTTTATATGTTTTTCTGAATATGTACTTGTACGAAAAGCTTTTAAACTAAGTGAAAAAGGTTTTTCGTGCAATGTCTAGTTAATGTTTTCTTGTCCTAACATAAATTAATCAATTTTGCAATTATCCAATTTCTAAATTACCTACCTCCAAAATGTCGATTTCTTTCATCATATTTTGCAATTATAGTATCCAGTTCTTCTGTAGAAAAATCTGGCCAGTAAGTATCAGTAAAAAACATTTCTGAGTAGGATAACTGCCATAAAAGGAAGTTACTGAGTCTTATTTCTCCGCTTGTACGAATTAATATATCAGGATCGGGCATATCGGAAGTATAAAGATTATCAGAAATGGTTTTTTCTGTAATTTCCTCAAGATTGAGTATTCCATTTTTTGCGGACTCCGCAATTGTCCTTGCTGCATCTGCAATTTCGGTTCTTGATCCATAACTTAGGGCAAGAGTCAGAACCATTTTGTTGCAGTTGCTGGTTTCCTTTTTCGTTTTTGTGAGAATTTTTCTTATTTCTTTAGAAAACATTTCAGTTCTTCCAATCGTATTAAAACGAATTCCATTTTCAGAAAGTTCTTTCGTATATTTTTTAAGGAAAATCTTCAAAAGATGTATCAGGGCTGTAACTTCAATCTTAGGTCTCTTCCAATTTTCTGTGCTGAATGCATAAAGTGTTAGAAATTGGACTCCATTTTCAGCACAATGACGAACAATTTTTCTTACTGTTTCTGCACCGGCTTTATGGCCCCCGGTTACCGGCAGTTTTTTCTCCTTTGCCCACCTGCCATTGCCATCCATAATGACGGCTATATGGCGGGGTACTTTGTTGGAGTTTTTAGGTAAAGACATAATAAAGCATTTTGTATTTAGACATTGCACGAAAAGCCTTTTTACTTCGTTCGAAGGTTTTTCATACACTATCTGTTTAGGCACTACGCACTATTTTTTATAGAAAGTCTGTTTTCTTCTTGGGCCTACAGAAATGATAGTTGCTTCTATTTCAAGGAGTTCTTCGAGTCTTGCAATATATTTTTTTGCATTTTCAGGAAGTTCTTTGTAAGTAGTGACTTCTGTGAGATCTTCTGTCCATCCTGGCATATCTTCATATACAGGCTCTACTTTTTCGAGATCTACAGGATTAAGAGGCATCTCGTCAATGAGTTTTCCATCAAGCTTGTATGCCGTACAGATTTTGAGAGGACTTAAATTAGAAAGTACGTCAAGTTTCATTATACAGAGTTTGTCGACTCCATTGAGAATTGCAGAATATTTTGTTGCTACTGCATCGAACCATCCGCATCTGCGTGGGCGACCGGTTGTTGCACCGAATTCATGTCCGATTTTCCGTAAGGTTGCTCCGCTTTCATCAAGAAGTTCTGTCATGAATGGACCTTCTCCTACACGAGTGGTGTAAGCTTTTGCTATTCCTACGACAGAGTCAATTGCTTGTGGTGGAACTCCTGTTCCGGTGCAGGCACCTCCTACTGTTGTATTACTACTGGTAACATATGGATATGTTCCAAAATCGACATCAAGCCACATCCCCTGAGCACCCTCAAAGAGGATTGATTTTCCGTCTTTTACAGCTTTATTGAGAAATGCAACTGTATCTGCGATAAATGGTTTTATACGATTTAATGCAGGAGTAATTTTTTTCTTTTCTTCCTCATAGTCAAGCACATTAAGATTGGCTGCAACCAGGATTTTATTGCTTGCATCAAGTTTAGTTTTAAATTTTTTCCAGAAAGCCTCTTCATCCAATAAATCACAGACTCTTATAGCACATCTGTTTACTTTGTCTGAGTATGTAGGACCAATTCCTTTTTTTGTTGTACCAATGGAATTATCCCCAAGTCTTTTTTCACTTAACCCATCCAGTTCTTTGTGGTAAGAAAATGACAAGTGTGCTCTGTTACTAATCATCAGGCGATTGGCTACATCAATCCCGCGTTTTTCAAGTCCCTTAATTTCTTCGTTCATGGCAATCAAATCAACAACAAGTCCATTGCCTACTACATTTATTGTCTTTTCTCGTAGAATTCCAGATGGAAGCAGATGCAAAACATACTTTTCATCTTCTATTTCAACCGTATGTCCAGCATTTCCACCACCTTGAAAGCGAACTACTATATCTGTTTTTTCTGTAAGAACATCAATGATTTTTCCCTTTCCTTCGTCTCCCCACTGTAAACCAACCAGAACATTTGCCGGCATTGTTAACTCTCCCTAATTATAGTTTATGTTAATGATATGATAAAATTTTTTGATTCGTCACTGCAGATTACCGATTAGGTTAATGGCATAATATAAAAAAAACAAGGGCTTGAAGAATAATTTAATAAGAAAAATTGAAAGTTTTTTCAAATTTTCCTTGATCCCACAAAAAAAGGCACTTTCATTGCAGTTTTCTACAATGAAGTGCCATTTTTTTTTTGCATTTTTAAAGGATGTCTGGAAGTACCTTTTTCGTCCCCGGAGGTTCCGAAGTACCTTTTTTGTCCCCGGAGGTTCCGAAATACCTTTTTCGTCCCCGGAGGTTCCGAAGTACCTTTTCGTCCCCGGAGGTTCTGAAGTACCTTTTCGTCCCCGGAGGTTCTGAAGTACCTTTTCGTCCCCGGAGGTTCCGAAATACCTTTTTCGTCCCCGGAGGTTCCGAAGTCCCTGTTTGGGCGCCGGAGGTGGCGCAGTACCTTT
>JAYEIY010000200.1:0-8648 GCA_034660375.1 Verrucomicrobiota bacterium | reverse complement strand
TTCACAAATTCACAAATTCACAAATTCACAAATTCACAAATTCACCAATTCACAAATTCACCGCTCCAGCGCCTAACTGCTTTTCATTTCTTCTCTTCTTATAAAATTGATAAATAATTAATGCAATAATAATTCCTAAAATATTGGTCGCGTTCACTCGAGGGGAGTTGGATTTTTGAGATAAGCATAAGTTTGGCAAATTATTACTGGGGGCTCTCCCACAAACCCCGAAGTTTTTTTAAGATACTTGTATCGCCATCTGCTATCAATAAAACGTCCTTATCATTCCCAAATATTGACCAAAATTTAGATTGTAGGAAGACTATTATAATCTTAGAGCGGTTTTAGAGGTTCCTACTTAAAACTTGGGATTTTGATGCTTGAGCTCGTAAAATTCTGCAAATATAATTTAAAAACGTTTCATTTTAAAATTTTGCATTTGAACACCATTATGCCAATATAAGGATAATCATCTTGCAATGAGGAGGTTATAGGGAATCAATCTACTGAAATTGGTAAAATTCCTAAATTTCAGAAATGGAATCTAGGGGGTGATTTATGAAATGGTGGGCCCTGCAGGACTTGAACCTGCGACAAGACGATTATGAGTCGTCTGCTCTAACCAACTGAGCTAAGGGCCCTTTTATTATTTAACGATTTAACGATTTAATCATTTAAGCTCTTCAAACTCTCAAAGAATTATTAATATGATAAGTTTTTTTTTATTTGCAAGTGTGTTTTTTAATTAAGTCTTATTTTTTAAGATTATTCAATGTCTTTTCAATTATTTGAAAAACTTGTTTTCTATATTTGTAAGAGTCATTCAGAAGGGCATGACGACCATTGGGAATCTCTGAGAAATTACTCTTAGGAAACTTCTTTTTTAGAAACTGCATATTATATTTCCAGTCTGTTGTTGTATCTGCAGTTGCAAAAATCATGGTTACATCAATTTTCTTTGTTTTCCATAAATGTGTTATTTTTTCCCATTTATAGAGTGCGTTCAACCATTGATATGGGATTTTTTTATATTGAATTGGTTCCCCGTATTTTAAAAAGTTAAGAAATTCAATATCATTTGAGACCTTTGGAAAAAGACGCGGTGCACTTTTCCATAAAATTAATTTACTAGAATAATAAACTACTTTCGACAACTTCCAATGAGTTGAACGAACTAATGGAGCAATCAGGATTATTTTTGAAAGATCAAGAGTCTTTTCTTCTGCAATAAACTGAAGAACTGCCGAACAACCCGTGCTATGAGCAATTATGATATCCGGTAATATGTAATTTTTCTTGGCAAAAACAAGAATATTTCTCATTACCGATGAGTATTCTTTAAAATCTTTTATTGAGGCAGGAGTCCCTCCAGAAAGTCCGTGTCCCGGCATATCATAAGCAATAACTCTATAATCCTCTTCCAGTAATAACTTTAGAAGATCACTGTTTGTTCCCGTGTGTTCCATATAACCATGCATGGCAAGAACTGTTCCTTTTATTTCAGTTTGCATTGGAGCAAAAATCTGTACGGCAATTCTATAGCCACCAGAATCTATCCTTCCCATTTTATGAAGGACATTCTTATTATTTAATCCATAAAATTCTTCATACTTTTCTTCTTCTTCAGAGAATTTATTAAATTCAGCGTCTTCTATTGGACGTAGATTTTCTTTTACCTGTTGAATAATAGGTTTCATTCTTTCTTTTTGTCTTTTCAAAGCAGAGATCTCTGTTTTATCTTTTGAGTACAAAGAAAAGGTTGCTAATAAAAAAGTAATAATTAGTCCTTTTCTCAAAAATAATCTTTTATAGTCCATATAGTCCATTTTGTGTAATTTAGATTTTTTCTATAAACTAGATTTGGAATATTATTGGAGATAGACATTGCACGAAAAGCCTTTTTTACTTAGCTCGAAGGCTTTTCATACACTGTCTGTTTCTGTTTACAGTTATTTTTTGAGTAAATAATACAAAAAATCATATTACTACTCAGGTTGTTTAGGCTGTAGGCTGTTAGTTTTGAGTTAATAGATCGATTTCAATGCTCTGGTTTTTTTGCAATCACACACGTTCTTCACCTATAGCCCAAATCCCAAAACTGGATAAACCGAAACCAAATACTGAAATAATTTTACTTAACAAAACTCTTTCTTTCAATTAAAAGCGGAGCAAAGCTCCGCACTCCAAATGCTTTGCCCAAAACTAGACGTTTTGTATTTAGACGCGTTTCTTTGGAGTACAAGGTGAGTTGCCAAGCAACCTTGAAAAGCAAGGGCTCCCGAGAGGGAGTGGTTTTACCTCGCTTTTACTTTTACAAGAAAATTTATTAAAAAAATCTTGCCATAAAAAACACGAATATTATTGCTAAGGGAGTACAGCCGATTTACCTGAGTGCGAACAAAATCATTCTTAAGGAGTCAGTATTCACTTCAAATAAAATTTAAAATCTTTGATTTTGAACTCATGCAGAGCATGTGTGAAAAGGTTTTTGGTTTTTTAAAAACCTTTTCGTGCAGGGGCTAGATGGAAGTTTTTACAGAAAGGCAAAGAGAATTTTTGAGGTAAAATGTAACATTCCTTTTAATAATCAGAGGTCAGAAAGCACTGAATGTTTTATTAGGAATTTATTTTTTCTTATTTTTGACTTTAGTTTCAGCAGTTTTCTTTACGGTTTCTGTTGCTTTTACTTCAACTGTTTTTTTTGTATTTTCTTTCTTTTCTACTTTGGTTTCAACTCCTTTCTCAATCTCTTCTTTTTTTTCTATAGTGGTGGAATCAGTTTTTTCTTCGATCCCCTCCTCTACAAGACTTGCTTTTTGTGTTCTATGTCCAGAGAGGACACAGAGAGCCAAAGTCATAGAGAAAAAAACAACAATTGTCCATGTTGTTATCTTTTTTAAAATATTGCCGGCATTCGCACCAAAAACAGCTTCAGAAGTTCCTCCCGAAACAGCTCCGAGACCTCCACCAGATTTGGAACGCTGGGCAAGAATAATAAATGTCAGAAAAATAGCAATCAAAACAACGAGAATTGTCAAAGTAGTAATAAGTATGTCCATTAAATAAACCTGTTTTTAATTTTAGAGATTTTTAGCGATGGATTCAGTGCAAAAGCTTACAAAATTAAGCCTTCAAAAAGCTTTTTCAAACGACATTTTTAATTCATTTGTTTTTTTTCCATGAATCTCTTAGCGGAACGGTTCTATTGAATACAGGTTTTCCCTCTGTTGAATCCTTATCAACGCAGAAATAACCTATCCGTTCAAATTGGACTTTATCCCCAGTAGAAAGTTTCTTGAGACTTGGTTCAATATATGCATTTCCTATAATTTTTGCAGAATCTGGATTAAGTTTTTTAATAAAACTGACTCCGTCCTTTTCATTTGCAGGATCAGGTTCACTAAAGAGTCTATCATAGAGACGCACTTCTGCTTTTAGTGCATGTTCAGCAGAAACCCAATGAATAGTTCCTTTGACTTTTCTACCGTCGGGTGCGCTTCCGCCACGGGTTTTCGGATCGTAGGTACAATGTACTTCTGTCACTTCTCCTGTTTCTTCATCTTTTTTATAGTCAACGCAAGTGATGAAATATCCATAGCGTAATCTAACTTCCGCTCCTGGTTTAAGCCTTCTATATTTGCGATTGGCACTTTCACGAAAATCATCTCGTTCAATATAGATAATTTTAGAAAAAGGGACTTTTCTTGATCCAGCACTTTCATCTTCGGGATTATTAATTGCATCAAGTTCGTCAATTTCATTTTCAGGATAATTGTCTATAACAATTTTCAGTGGATCCAACACTGCCATTGCTCTATTGGCATGTTTATTCAAATTATCACGAAGACAATATTCCAAAAGAGACATTTCGCTTATACTCTTTACCTTTGTGATTCCAATGGTTTCACAAAAGGTTTTTATTACCTCGGGGGGATATCCTCTTCTGCGGAGTCCGCAAAGAGTCGGCATACGCGGATCATCCCAGCCAGAAACATAGCCTTCATTAACTAGTTGTGCCAGTTTACGTTTACTCATTACCGTGTAATCAAGATTAAGCCTGGCAAATTCAATCTGTTGAGGAGGATTTTTTATTTTTAGGTTATTGAGAATCCAATCATAGGTAGGTCTGTGTTCAACAAATTCCAATGTACAGAGAGAATGGGTAATTCCTTCTATTGCATCTGAAAGACAGTGGGCAAAATCGTATGTAGGATAAATGCACCAGTCATCTGCGGTTCTGTGGTGGGTTATACGTCTGATTCGATACAAAATGGGATCACGCATGTGGAAATTATGAGAAGCCATATCAATTTTTGCACGTAACATTCTTGATCCATCTTCATACTTGCCGTCTTTCATTTGTTGAAATAAATCAATATTTTCTTTTACTGAACGATTTCTATACGGACTATTTTGGCCTGGTTCTGTTGCGGTTCCCCGGTATTCACGAATTTCCTCTGCCGACAAATCACAGACATACGCCAGTCCTTTTTTTATTAATTTTATTGCGTAGTCATAGAATTTATCAAAATAATCTGATGCATAAAAAAGTCTGTCTTCCCAGTCAAAACCAAGCCATTTAATATCTTCTTTGATTGCATCTACATATTCAGTATCTTCTGTCTCTGGATTGGTATCATCAAGACGCAGATTACAGAGGGCATTTTTATTCTCTTCTGCGATGCCAAAATCCAGACATATTGCTTTTGCATGTCCAATATGTAAGTATCCATTGGGTTCCGGCGGAAATCTAGTATGAATTCTGCCATCATTTTTGGCAGCTACTACATCTTCACGGATTTTTTCCCGAATAAAATCAAGTTTTTTATTATCAGTCATATTGTGTTAATCCTTTGTTATATGATTTTTCCCATGATAAATTTAAAAATGGAAAAAGTATAGTTTGAAAATGAAAGATTTTATATTAGCTTCAATTATCTGAAATTAAAGGTGAAAATATGAAATTGAAATTTATTATAATAAGGAATCAACCATGAAATACAGAGCAAGATTTGCTCCATCCCCTACAGGACGAGTACATATAGGAAATATTAGGACAGCCATCTTTAACTGGCTTTTTGCCAAAAACAAAGGAGGCAGTTTTCTTTTACGAATTGAAGATACAGATAAAGAACGTTCTACAAGCGAAGCAATTGATAAAGTTCTTGAATCAATGCAATGGCTTGGACTGGATTATGATGAAGAAATTCTTTATCAAAGCACACGTATTAATGCCCATAAAGAAGCTGCAGAAAAACTCATAAAAAGCAAGAATGCATACAAATTAGGAACAAAAGATGATGCTCCGGTCGCATTCAGAATTCCATGGGAAACAGATAAGAATCCGACCGTAAAAACAAGAGGCGAAAAGCAGATAAAAATTCATCCTGATGTACCTGTTTTAATACGTCAAAAAGGGTTGTCATACTCCGGTGTCAGCAAAAAAGGCAAACCAGTTGCCCAAGCAGGTTGTATAGGTGGTTTTCATCAACTTAAACTCTATGACAACGAAGACAATTGTTTATTTGATATTGAGAAAAATATTGACGGGATCCTGAATGGGACACAGGATTTTTCAATAGAAAACTGTTCAAAAATGGTTTTTCAGCAAAGAGAAGTCTTTTTTAATGACTTGGTAAAGGGACGCCTTTCAAAACCACTTGACACAATGAAAGATCTCATCATTCTGCGTGGAGACGGCAGTCCGGTCTTTCATCTTGCAAATGTCTGCGATGATGCGTTTCAGGAAATGTCTCATATAATCAGGGGGGATGATCATGTAGAAAATACTTATCGTCATATTTTCCTCTTTCAGGCTCTTGGTTTTGATGTTCCGCAATACGCACATCTTCCCATGATAATAAATCATCGCGGAAAACCCTATAGCAAGCGTGACGGAGATGCATTTGTAGGAGATTTCAAGGATAAAGGATACACCGCAGATGCATTATTTAATTTTTTGATTCTTCTTGGCTGGTCTCCGGGAGATAATAGAGAAAAAATGACCAAAGAAGAAATAATAGAAATATTTTCTTTGGACAGGATTAATAGTGCTCCAGCACAGGTAAGCCTTAAAAAATTGACAAACCTTAATGGGCAATACATTGCAGAAATGAACCCTGAAGATTTTATTGATGCAACCTTCGAAAAAGTGTCAAAACTTGAATGGGCAACAGAGATAGATAAAAAATATTTAAAAAAAGTAGCTCTCTTGCTTCAGTCAAGAACAAAATTGATGACTGACATCAATGACTGGGGGTACTTTTTTACAGATGATATAGATTATGACGAAAAAGACCTAAACAAAATAATGCACTTCAAGAATATCAAAGAATCTATATCTGATTTACAGAAAGAATTACAAGAAATCGATTTTTCAGAAGAAATTCTGGAAAAAACAATAAATAAAATTGAAAACAAGTATGATACTCAACAGGGAGGACTGAATTATCCTCTGAGAATAATCCTGACCGGTATAAAAAAAGGCGCTGGAATATATGAGACAATGAATGTACTTGGAAAAGACAAGGTTCTGCAGAGATTAAAACAATTTATGAAAAACTGATAAACCGCAAAAGAATCTAAAAAAGGAGTTTTTATGGCTACTTACGGGAGGGAATTTACGATTCAAACAGAAGGATTTTCTGATATAAAAAACGTTACAAATGATGTTCGGGAAATCATCGACACATCGGGTTTAAGAGAAGGAATGGCATGCATTTCTGTTATAGGTTCAACTGCATCAATATCAACTATTGAATTTGAGCCGGCTCTTGTTGAAGATGTTAAGGAAAAGCTGCAGGAACTTATTTCATCGAAAGAACGCTCGCGTCACTCGGAGACCTGGGGAGATGACAATGGTTTTTCACACATGAGAGCCACACTTATGGGACCTGGGATTGTTCTTCCCCTTTCAAAGGGCAAGCTAATTCTTGGGACATGGCAGCAAATAGTTGTTCTTGATCATGACAACCGTCCAAGATCACGCAGAGTATTTGTTCAAATTCTTGGGGAATAAATAAAAAATATGCGTATCTTTACTGCAATCCCAATTCCCGCAAAGCTTAGACAGTTTATAATTGAGAAAAATGTCCCCATTTCGGGAACAAAATGGATTGTCACAGAAAATCTGCATATAACTCTGCGTTTTATTGGAAAGGTCAGCGAAGAAGATTTTCTAAAAATTAAAGAAGCCTTCCATAAAATTCCCTTTTCCCCCTTCTCAGTAAAGATTTCAGATATTGGTATATTTGGTTCCAAAAAATCACCAAGGATAATATGGAGAGGGATAAAGCCGGAAGAGAAAATCATAGAGATGAAAAAATCAATTGACGAAATTCTCTATTCTCTGCGGATAGAAAAGGAAAAACGAAGTTATAGACCACACATAACAATTGGTAGAATAAAGCAAAGTGGGGGTAAAAAGAAAAAAGATTTCCTGGAGAAAAATATACCTTTTACACAGAAGAATTTTCTGTTGATACGTTTTGTCTGTTTTCAAGTTCTTTGAGCCCACACGGGGCTAAGTACACCGTTGAGCAAGAATATTTAGCCCCTGCGCGAAAAGGTTTTTAAAGAACCAAGAACCGTTTCATATAGGCTCTGCATGAGTTCAAAATCAGATATTTTGAACTTTAGTTGGAATAAAATACGCATTCCCTAATAATGATTTTAAGTCTTATTTACTCAAAAAAACAACTGCAAACAGAAACAGACAGTGTACGAAAAGGCTTTGAACGAAGCGAAAAAGGTTTTTCGTGCAATGTCTATTTATACTTATGATTTGTATTCATTTACTAATCTTTTGTAGAGTCGTGCAAAATGCTTGAGAAAATGCTATTTGAGCAGAAGGTAAGATAGATATTCTTGTCTGTCAAGCTCAAATAGCATTTTCTCGCAGGCAGAAATGCCTACACTACTTATATTTCGCAGAACTTTATTAATATTTTGCGTAGAAATGAATAAGAAATTAAAAAGTTGAAGACCTGTATTTCTTCATGATCTTCCTGTTCTTCATGGTGAAAAATAGCATAAAGTATAGTTCCTCTATATCAATTGAAAAAATCATAAGTGGAATTATCATATCTCTACCAGAGAAATAACAAATCTTTATGCCGAAAATCTAACTTTACTCAAACTCTATGGTTGCACAAAATAAATCTTCAAAAAAATCTCTCACTCCTATGATGAGACAATATATGGATAAAAAACGGGAATTATCGGGTGACACGATTCTTCTTTTTCGGATGGGAGATTTTTATGAACTCTTTTTTGAAGATGCGCAGAAGGGAAGCAAGCTAATGAATATAGCCTTGACAAAGCGCTCCGGTGTCCCTATGTGCGGAATTCCTTATCATGCAAAAGATATCTATGTACCAAGAATCCTTAATGCTGGTCAAAAAGTAGCGATTGCAGAACAGATGGAAGACCCAAAGGTGGCAAAAGGTATCGTAAAACGAGATATAATACAGGTAATAACTCCCGGAACAATCCTGGATGAAAGTGTTCTGCAAAGCGGTATAAGCAATTTTATTGTAGCTATTTGCGAACTACGCAATACATTTGGGATTGCCAGTCTTGACATAAGCACGGGGGAATTCAAGGTAACTCAACTAGCAGACAAAGATGAACTTTATACCGAACTTTAC
>JAYEIY010000199.1:0-8825 GCA_034660375.1 Verrucomicrobiota bacterium | reverse complement strand
GGCTGATTAGACAAGCATATGGATATTCAGATGATGAATATTTTAGGCTCAAAATATTTGATCTTCCCAATATCAAGCTTGGTAAAGAGTTATGAGGTCACCAGGACACATTATCGTGAAGAGGCGTTATGGAAGCAGAGTATAAGTATAATAGCAATAATGAGAAAAAGTACGAAAATATCTGTTGTTTTTGCTCTCTTACTGAATAGTCTTTGATATAATTTAGTGAATTTATTGGTTTTGGTCTTTTTATTATCATTTGGATCAATGAGATAATATTTAAATGCATCTTTTATATTTTCCGGTAAGGCGAAACTATTATTATGCAGATATTTTACTATTTTTACCGAAGATGGAGTAAATATCTTTTCTTCTTCATCGTATTTATCAAAAAGTTCATATATATAGTCTATTGCATTTTCATATATTTTTTGTATTTCATGTTTTTTGCCATTCTCTCCTTTTTTATAGATAAGTGCTGAATAGTCTTTACATATTTCCATAAAAGATGTTTCATTGATGGTTATTCTATTTATACAGTATCTGTTTTCGAAAAAAAACTCAGCAGATTTCAGGCTTTTTTGATATCTTGCTGCGTGGCATAGATTCTCTTCATCTACCCCTTCCAATTGAACCGTATCAGTGAGCTCTTCTGGCACTTTTGGCCTTTTTTTTGAATTTAATTTAGGTCTTTTAGGAGTTTTCATGATTGCATGTATCCTTTATCTTTAAAATTTAGAAAATAGACCAATACATATAACAAAAAAAAATAGCACATCCAGAGGAAAAAGCAAGGACCATAGGCTATAAAGACAAAAGTCAAATGAGTTAAAGAGATTTTAATTTTGTCAGAATCTCGTCTCCGGCATCTTCGAGGACATAGTGTCCGGCATCTTTAAATTCAATTATTTCTGCATTTGGATAGATTTCTTTCCATTTTTTTAGGAATACATCATCAAAACAAAAATCTTTTTTTCCCCAGAATATGATTTTTTCAGTATCTTTGAACAAGGCGAGTTTGGATTCAATTTCTTTGATTGTTTTCCAGGTGGGATGTTTTGGTGAAAATGGAATATCGTGTATAAATTTTAGTGTTGCAATACGGTTTTTGTAGTTGTCGTAGGGGGTTATATAGGTTTTTCTTGTTTTTTGAGACATTGATTTGCATGCCATATATGTAGCCCCTAGTGCAAAGGCATTGAATCCACGCACTGCAATTTCTCCGAACATAGGGATTCTGCAGATTCTTATTCTCAAAGGAAGGTGATTAATAATAAATGCTGCAGTATTTAAGATAACTAATTTTGAAATATTTTTAGGATGTCTGGTTGCGTATCCCATCCCTATTGCACCGCCCCAGTCGTGCATAATAAGGGTAATATTTTTAAGTTGAAGATGTTCAATAAGTCTTTCCAGATTGGATATGTGGTTTTCAAGAGTGTATTGATAATCCTGGGGTTTGTCTGAGAATCCACATCCGATATGGTCTGGGACAATACATCGATGAGATTTGCGGAGTTCGCAAACCAGATTTCTGTAGTAATATGACCAGCTGGGATTCCCGTGAACCATAACTATAGGAGAACCAGCGCCTTCATCAAGATAATGATACTTTTTGCCCTCAATATTAAGAAAATTAGATTGAAATGGATATTGATACATGATAATTTTTTAATTTGTTAGTTGGTTAATTTGATAATTTGATAATTTGATAATTTGATAATTGGAAAACAATTTTGCAATTACTCAATTCTGCAATTACCCAATTCTGCAATTATCCAACGACTATATTGACCAATCGTTTTGGGACAACAATGACTTTTCGGATTGTTTTTCCAGATGTTAACTCTTTTATACGCTCATCTGATAAGGCTTTTTCTTCTATGGCTTCTTTGGAAAGTTCTGTTGAGACTGTGAGCTTTGAATGTCCCTTACCATTTATCTGAATAAGAAGTTCGACTTCATCTTCTTTCAGAAATTTCTCATCATATTTAGGCCAGTTTTCATAAGCAATTGTATTTTTATTACCAAGTTCTTGCCAGAGTTCCTCGCAGATATGGGGGGCGTAAGGAGATAGTAGTTTTATAAATATTTCTATCGCATTTTTTGGAATATTTTTTAGCCTTGAGAATTCGTTTATAAATATCATCATCTGACTTATTGCCGTATTGAAATCCATATTCTCGGTATCGGCAGTAACTTTTTTGATAGTTTGATGTAGTACTCTCAGAGAGTTTTTACTTAATTCTGCGTTATCTGAGATTGCCTTTGAGAGGTTCCCGTCCTGTGATATGACCATTTTCCATACTTTGTGGAGGAACCTGTAAACTCCTTCTACGCTATGAGTTTGCCATGGTTTTACTGCTTCGAGTGGTCCCATAAACATTTCATACATGCGCATACTGTCTGCACCGTACTCATCAATTACGTCATCTGGATTTACTACATTTTTTAGAGATTTTGACATCTTTGCTGGAAACTCAGTGAGTTCTTCGTTGGTGTCAGAATGGAAAAATTTGTCGCCTTTTTCTTCTACTTTATCTGATGGCACAAGCACGCCTCTGGTATCTTTATAGGAAATTCCAAGAATCATTCCCTGATTGACTAGTTTTTGAAATGGTTCTTTGGTGCTGACTACTCCGATATCATAAAGGACTTTATGCCAGAATCTTGCGTAGAGTAGATGAAGTACTGCATGTTCTGCACCGCCTACATAGAGGTCAACTGGCATCCAGTATTTTTCTTTTTCAGGATCTATCATAACTTCATCATTATGTGGATCAATGTATCTGAGATAATACCAGCATGAACCTGCCCATTGAGGCATTGTGTTGGTTTCTCTGCGTCCTTTCATTCCTGTTTCAGAATCGATATATTCTAGCCACTTTTCAGCATTTGCGAGGGGGGATTCTCCAGTTCCTGACGGAGCAAATTCTTTCATCTGTGGCAGAGTTACGGGTAGTTCTTCTTCACTTGCTAATTGAATTGAACCGTCTTCCATGTGTATAACCGGAAATGGTTCTCCCCAGTATCTTTGTCGACTGAATAGCCAGTCACGCAGTTTATAGTTTACTGCTTCTTTTCCGAGACTTTTTTCTTGAAGCCATTCTGTAGTAATTCGTTTAGAATCTTTTACGGTAAGATTATTTATATCAAGTCCATCATTATTTTTAGAGTGGATAAGTGAGCCTTCGCCTGTCCAGCATGCATTGCCGGCGAGTACTTCATCAATCTTTACTCCCGCTTTTTTAGCTGCTTTTTTATCTGGAGAATTGATGCAGCGTATTTCTATGCCGAATTTTTGTGCAAACTGGAAATCACGTTCATCATGAGCGGGTACAGCCATAATTGCACCAGTTCCGTAGGACATCATTACATAATCGCTTATCCAGATGGGGATTTTTTCATTATTTACAGGATTTATTGCGTATGCACCTGTAAAAACTCCTGTTTTTTCCTTTGTTGCATCGCTTCGGTCTATTTCTGATTCTTTTGCAGCTTTTTGTTGATATTCTTTTATTGCATTTTTTTGTGATTCAGAAGATATTTCATCTACAAAGGGGTGTTCAGGAGCAAGAACCATATAGGTCGCACCAAAAAGTGTATCTGGACGAGTGGTAAATACTCTCAGTTCTTTATCACTGTTATTTACAAGAAAATCCACTTCTGCTCCGACAGATTTTCCTATCCAGTTTCTCTGCATTTCCTTGATCCCTTCCGACCAGTCAAGATTTTCAAGATCTTTGAGAAGGCGTTCGGCGTAGGCAGTGATTTTCAGCATCCATTGTTTCATCGGTTTTTTTACTACGGGATGATTCCCTCTTTCACTTCTGCCGTCTATGACCTCTTCATTTGCAAGTACAGTTCCGAGTTCAGGACACCAGTTTACATCAACTTCATCAAGGTATGCCAAGCCCTTTTTGTGAAGCTGAATAAATATCCATTGTGTCCATTTATAATACTTTTCATCTGTTGTGTTGACTTCTCTATCCCAGTCATAACTAAATCCAAGTGCCCGAATTTGTTTACGAAAATTATTAATATTTTTTTCTGTTGTCTCACGTGGGTGGGTATTGGTTTCGAGGGCATACTGTTCTGCGGGTAGTCCGAAAGCATCCCAGCCCATTGGATGAAGTACGTTAAAGCCTTGCATTCTTTTATATCTGCATGTGATATCCGTTGCGGTATATCCTTCAGGGTGTCCCACATGCAATCCTGCACCGCTGGGATAGGGAAACATATCAAGAACATAGTATTTAGGTTTATCAGATTTATCTGTAGTTTTGAATGTCTTATTTTTTAACCAGTATTCCTGCCATTTTTGTTCAACTTCCGAGGGCGTGTAGGTAATTTTTGCCATGGTTTTGCCTTATGTATTGTAAAAATTAATTGTTTGATAGATTCGTTTCTTTTTTGCTAATGTTTTGGCTACTATAGAACCTTTTCCTTATTTGTCAGCTATGAATCAGTTTTAATCCATCCATTCAAAACCATGTTTGGGATTTTCTCTTTTTCTTGCTCGACGGATGCATTCATTGACAACGATAAGAGAAGTCTTTTCCATTTCCTCTTTTTTCCGTTTTTCTTTTTCTTCTTTTTCTAGATCTGGAATGTATATTTTATCTTTACAATTTGGGCAAGTAATCCTTTTATCCATCATTTCGGAAGATATTTCTATTAACTTTTTACACTTGGGACAAATTATATGATTTTCTTCAATATTTGCAACATCAGCTTTTTTTTGTTTCATTCCCATAGTAAAAGTCATGACAGAGGTTGCAATGGGATTAAATAAAGAATCCAACTTCTTTTTTATTGTTATATTTTTTTTATAAAAGGAATTTTTCTTTTCTTTTCTTTTTTCCTGGCGATATTCATCAGAATATTCATGGTAAGATTCCATGAAATCAGTAGACCTAGAACCTTTAAAGAAGTTTTTAAGTTTTTTCCAAAATGTTGTTTTATTGGTATCTTTTTCTTTTTTACGTTTTGGCAATGAAATCTTTTTAGGAGAGGTAGGCATATTTTAAAAGAAAATTTGATTTAAAAAAGTCTCACAAAGCGTAATAATCTAATCTCAATTTGTTGTTTTGTCCAGTCTGAAATGCTTTTTTATAATAAATTAATTTTTATAGAGTTTTGAGGAATTTAATTATTGATAATGGTTTCAAATATGTTTTTCGTTGGGGTGCGGAGTGAGCATGTTATTTTTACAATTTGAGGAGTCTTTTTGCTTCAGAGATATCGCTTTGAATTTGTTTTTTAAGTTTTGCGGAGTCCGCAAATTTCATTTCTGGGCGGATATATTTAATAAATTCGACTTCTATTTCTTTTCCGTATATATTTTGGTTGAAATCAAAGAAGTGTATTTCCAACCTGAATATAGGGGGGTGTTGCGGATCTGAAAAAGTCGGAACATCTCCGACGTAAATAATGCCTGGATATTTATTGGTCTCATTTTGGCTTTGTTTATTTAAAAATGCATTTCCGGCATATACTCCGCGCGGAGGAAATATCTCATTTGTACCGAGTATATTTGCTGTTGGACAATTCAATACAGATGTAGCAATATGTTTTCCGCTGATTACTTGTCCTATTACAGAAAATGGTCGTCCAAGCATTTTGTTTGCGACAGAAAGCTCTCCCGTAACAATTTTTTTTCTAATTATAGTGCTGCTTACTTTTTTTCCTTCGAGCATTAATTCTGAAACAGGAAGGACATCAAAATTATGGTGCTTTGATATAGTCTTTAACGTTTCAATATTTCCTTTTCCGTTTTTTCCGAATCGCCAATTACTTCCGACACATATTGCAGAGATCTTTTCATCATCTGTCATCAAGTGTTTTTTTAAAAAATCTTCAGGGGACAAGTCTGCCATTTTTTGAGAAAAGGGAAGAACTACGACTGCATTTATCCCGAGTTTTTGAAGAATTTCTATTTTATGTTCTAGAGATGTCAGCATTAAAGGCGATTTCTGATGTGTGAGTATTGAACGTGGATGTGGAAACATGGTTAGAACAATAGGCTCAAAATTATTTTTTTTACAATAATTTGTGAGTTTTTTTACAATCTTTTGATGTCCTAAATGTACTCCATCAAAAATTCCGCAGGCGATGCCTATTTTTTTTGAATAGAATGATTTTAAATCAGATATTTGATTTACTGTTATGCAATTCATATTATACTTTTCCATTTACAGTCTTTGTTATTCATTAACCATTAACCATTAACCATTAACCATTAACCATTAACCATTAACCATTAACAATTGCTCTTCCAGATCTTCAATCTTCCATTTTTTTATTGTTTCTGTTGTATTTGATTTTGAGATATCAAATTCTCCGCTTGCTGTACGTCGCAAAGAATTCAGGTATGCACCACAGGTTAATTTTGTGCCAATATCGTCGGCAAGGGTCCTTATATAAGTTCCTTTTGAACAATGTACATTGATAGAAAATAACGGAAGATTGAATGAAGTTAATTCTAGTTCGTGAATCGTTATTTTTCTAGGCTCTCTCTCAATTATTTTTCCTTTTCTGGCAAGTTTGTATAGGGGGACGCCATCTTTTTTAATTGCAGAAAACATTGGAGGAATCTGGAATTGTTCATCTTTGAAGCCTTGCAAAACCTCAAGGACCTTTTCCTGTGTGACAAAAGAACAATCCTTTTCTTCTGTTACTTCTCCTTCAGCATCAAGAGTACTTGTTTTTTGTCCCAATTTGATGCTTGCTTCGTAACTCTTATCTGCCCCCGAAAAAGTTGCAGCAAGCTTTGTAGCTTTTCCAAGAACAAGTACGAGAAGTCCTGTTGCCAGTGGATCAAGAGTCCCACAATGTCCTACTTTTTTAATGTTAAAGCGTCTTTTTACAAGGTTTACTGCATCAAAACTAGTCCACCCCTTGTCTTTATCAACCAATAAAATCCCTGATATATCTGTGTATGTTCTTTTTTGTCGTGTCATAATTTTCCCTAAGAGAATATCAAACCTTTTCTGTGTTTATTTTTTTCAAGTATTAAAAGAATATATAAACTGTCTTTAGATTTTCAATATCCCTAGAGGAAAAATCGGTCTAAGATTGATTTTAGAATTTTTATATTACAAGTATCCTACAATCAATAGTCTTTTTCCTTGATTTATGTGAAAAATTAATTATTTTATTCTTTTTAATTGCACTTTTCAAAGAGGTTGAAATTTTGTATGTTTAATATTGTTTTAATAAACCCAGAGATTCCGCAAAATACTGGAAATATTGGTCGGCTTTGTGTTAGTACAGATTCTGTCCTTCACTTGATTAAACCGCTTGGGTTTTCACTTGATGAAAAGGCTGTAAAGAGAGCGGGCTTGGATTATTGGCAGTATTTGAATTTGAAAGTACATGACTCATGGGAAGATTTTTTGTCTGGAGAAAATCCGTCAGAACTTTTTTTTGCGAGCACAAAGGGGAGTAAATTATACTTTGATTACAAGTTTTCCGGTTCGGATTATCTTATTTTCGGAAGTGAGGGAGGTGGGTTGCCAGAGAATTTTTATTCAAAGTATTCTGATTCTCTTTATATAATTCCAATGTCGGGGAAAGAATCCAGAAGTTTGAATCTTGCAAACTCAGTTTCAATTATATTGTATGAAGGAATAAGACAAACAATAATTCTATAAAAAAGGTTAGATGATTAAAAGATGAAAGATATTAAGAAGATTTTAGATGAACGCATTTTGATTCTTGATGGTGCTATGGGGACACTAATACAAAAAGAAGATCTGTCCGAAGATGATTTCAGAGGAGAGCGTTTTAGCAATCATTCTGTTCCCCTAATGGGAAATAACGATATTTTATCTTTGAGTCGTCCCGAATTAATATCAAAAATACATTCTCAGTACTTGCATGCCGGTGCAGATATTATAGAGACAAATACATTTAATTCCAATTGCATTAGTCAGGTTGATTACGGTACAGAGGATTTAGTTTATGAGCTTAATAAAAGGGGTGCTGAACTTGCAGTAAAGGTTGCTGGAGAGTTTACGGCAAAGACTCCCTCTAAGCCACGCTTTGTTGCTGGAGTAATTGGACCCACCAACAGAACTGCATCAATCTCTCCTGAGGTGAATAAGCCGGAATATAGAAATATTACTTTTGATGAACTTGTTGATGATTATATGATTGGAGTTCAGGGATTGATTGATGGTGGTGTTGATATAATTTTGGTTGAGACTGTATTTGATGCATTAAATTGTAAAGCAGCAGTTTTTGCTATTGCGAAAGTTGCGGACTCCGCAAATATCAAGGTTCCTGTTATGATTTCTATGACAATAACGGATGCAAGTGGCAGAACCCTTACCGGGCAGACCCCTGAGGCTTTTCTGTATTCGCTTCAGCACACAGAAAATCTTCTTTCGATTGGTTTAAATTGCGGAATGGGAGCAAAAGGTTTGAGTCAGTATTTGCAGGATTTGTCTGATATTTCTCCGTATTATTTAAGTTGTCATCCAAATGCGGGATTGCCGAATGAGTTCGGAGGATATGATCAGACTGCCACAGAAATGGCGAGTCTTGTGAAATCAATGGCGCTTGATGGACTTATCAATATTGCGGGAGGATGTTGTGGAACAACTCCGTCACACATAGAAGCTATTTGTCATGCTTTAGAGGGTATTTTTTCAAGACAAGTTAAGAAAAAGGATAACTGTTTGTATCTCAGTGGTTTGGAATCTCTCTGTGTAAGTGATGAAAGCAATTTTATCAATCTTGCAAACATTCTGGATCCGGCGACATTTGTACGTTCTCCAATATTGATAAAATTGCTTTCATCACTTACACAGAGAGATTCC
>JAYEIY010000198.1:0-8876 GCA_034660375.1 Verrucomicrobiota bacterium | reverse complement strand
TTAGAGAATGAAAGAAAGAGTAAAAGTTGAAATTTAAAAAAAATGTATCTTATTGATATTAAGAGAGATAAACTGATGCTCTAAAAAGTTTTGCCATAAAAAACACGAATATTACTGCTAACGGACCAAAAGGTTAAGCTCTTTTTTATCAATTCTATCTTAAAAAAGTCAACTGCGTTTCTTAGGATAAACCTTATTATATTAACATTATCTTCGTATAAAAAACGCATTTAGATGAATTTAGAAAACGCAGTAGAGATGGGCAATTAAATGGACAAGTGCTTGAGCTTAGTATACTGAACTCTGATATTCAGCGAATTAGATATCAGAAATATAGTATAGGATTTCCTGAAGTTTTTTTGCAGGGTTGGTTTCTTTAAATCTGGGAATGTTTTCATCTTTTTTAAAGAGGCCTGCTTGAGTTTCCAAGAGGATTTTGTCTTTATTGGAGGTAACTGAGGTCAAGTTTTTTGCATTGGCGGTAATGCGCAGGTGAATATAGTTAAGAAAGTTTTTTGTACATTCCGGCAATGGACCGAATCTGTCTCTAAGTTCATCTTTGAAATTGTTAAGTTCTTTTAGTTCAGAGAGTGTTGCCATACGTCGGAACAGCCCAATTCTGGCTTTATTATCGGGAACATATTTATCTGGGATTCCTATTGACAGGGTCTCTGAACTTGTATTTATTGCATCGTGTACAAAGTCAAGCTGCATATAACATTTTGGTTTTATGGATTTTTTATTTTCTTTTAATCTTTTTACCGTTTCTTTCAGGAGTTGACAGTATAATTCAAAACCAATTGCTTCAATATGACCGGATTGTTCAGATCCAAGAATATTTCCTGCTCCGCGAATCTCCAAATCTCTTATTGCAAGTTTAAAACCTGCTCCTACCTCGGTATAACGCTTAATTGCATCAATACGCATTTCGGCATTTGCTCCTAGCATCTGATGTGGAGGAAGCAGAAAGTATGCATACGCCTGTCTGTATGAGCGACCAACGCGTCCGCGCAGCTGATATAAGCCGGATAATCCAAATCTGTCAGCACGGTCTATAATTATTGTATTTGCATTGGCAATATCTATGCCATTTTCTATTATTGTTGTGCATACTAGGACATCTGTTCTACCCTTGATAAATTCTGTCATGATTTCTTCTAGCTCATGCTCGTCCATCTGTCCATGCGCAGCGACAAAGGATGCTTCCGGGGCAAGTTGCTGAAGATTTAAACATACTTTTTCTATTGTTTTTACACGATTATGAACGTAAAAGACCTGCCCTCCTCTTTCAAGTTCATTATTTATTGCTTCAGAGATTATTTCTTTATCATATCGCGCGACAATTGTTTTTATTGGCGTTCTTTTTTGTGGGGGGGTTGTTATAGTACTTAGGTTTCGTAATCCTGACATTGATAGGTAGAGGGTTCTGGGTATAGGGGTTGCTGTCATTGTGAGTATATCTACAGACATGCGCAAGCGCTTTAGAAATTCTTTATGTTTAACACCGAAGCGTTGTTCTTCATCAATGATAACAAGTCCAAGATTTTTAAAATTGACATCTTTCTGCAAAAGTCTGTGTGTTCCTACAACAATATCCACTATGCCTTCGGAAAGACTTTTAAGAGTTTCATTTTGCTGTTGTTTTGTTCTGAAGCGACTGAGCATATTTATTTGAATGGGAAATGGGCTCATTCTTTCACAGAGTGTCATAAAATGCTGTTGCACTAGAATCGTAGTTGGTGCGACGAAGGCTACCTGATAGCCACTAGATACTGCTTTGAATGCTGCACGCAGAGCGACTTCTGTTTTTCCGTATCCGGCATCACCGCAGATAAGCCGATCCATTGATTTTTTTTCTTCCATATCATTTTTGACTGCTTCAATTGCATCTAATTGATCATCAGTTTCGGAGTACGGAAAAAGTGCCTCAAAAGTATTTTGCCAATCATCATCTTTTGAGGATGCATTTCCACTTCCGGCTTCACGTGCGGCCTGTATTCTAAGCAATTCTGATGCAAAGTTCTGGATTGCGGACTCCGCAGACTCTCTTGCTTTGCCCCAGGATTTTGCTCCGACTCGACTGAGTTTTATTTTCTTTTTGCTGTGTCCAAGGTACTTACTTACCAAGTGTGCCTGCGAGAGAGGGACATAGACTTTTACGTCATCGGCGTATTGCATAAGCATATTTTCACGAATTTCACCGTCAAATTTTTCAAGGACAAGTCCTTTGTATATGCCTATGCCGTATGCGGCATGTACGGCATAATCATCTTCTTCAAGATCAAGGATATCGCTTATTACGTATTCGAGTTTATTGCTTGATTTGGAACTTTTCTTTTTTCTAGAAAGATTTTCTTTGTGTTCGATGCCGTAGACTTCTCGTTCTGTCAAGAGGACTTCGCCTGGTTCCGGCAGTACAAAGCCCATGGGTAATTCTTGTTCAACATATTGATCAACAGTTTTTTTTGCTTTGTATGATGTTAAAATTTCTTTAAGGCGACCGGCCTCGTTTTCTTTTCTAAAAAAGGCATATATTGTATAATTATTTTTCTTCCATATCCTTAATTTTGCAATTAATTCTTTCCATTGTATGTGAGAGTGTATATCTTCTATTTCTTCCATGTTTATTTTTATTGCGGGTTCGATGGGAAACACAGGTAGGAGTTCTTCTTTTTTTCTATTTTCAAAAATATCGATTGCTTCTTCCTGGAGTTTTATATATCTAAAATCGCATTTCTTCAGAATTTTTCTAAAGCGTATTGCTTCAGAGTCATCGAAAAATCGTTTTATCTGTGCGTTTATTTTTTCAGGATACGCAAAGACAATATCAGAGTTTTTCGTAAAATAGTTAATAAAGGAAAGGGAGTTTTTTTTATCTACGGACATATTTCTGACTGATCGCGGGATTATTTTTACTTTATCTGTTTTTTTGATAGAGCGCTGTGTTTCGGGATCAAAAAATCTGATTGTATCAACGGTGTCCCCAAAAAACTCTATGCGTGCGGGAAATTGGTATTGTGGAGAGAAAATATCTACGATTCCGCCACGTCTGGCGTACTCTCCGGACATGTGAGTTTCAAATTCATTGTCGTAGTCACACTCCAGCAGGCGCATAACAAGTTTTTCAGGAGGCAACTTATCATCTCCTACAGATATGTCAAAAGTCTGATCAGATACTTTTTTATGTGAAATGAGAGGTTCTCGAGTAGCGGCAATAGTTGTTATGTAAATACCGGGGGTTCTTTTTGATGCCGAGCAGAGTGTATGGCATCTTATTCCTTCATTTTCAGGTAGAAGTGCATTACGGTGATGTATTATTTCCGGAAAGAGAAAGAGAGAAATTTCTTTTTTTAAAAATACAATCCAATTTTCCAGCTCTCGTTTTACTCTTTCAGCTATCTGTAGATCGGGAAGAACAACAAGCATTTGCTTTAAATCTGCAGAAATATTTAGTGCAAGGACAAGACTGACAAAATCATCTGTTTCCAGCAAAATGTTACTATTTGCAGATTTTCTGCCAAATTCATGCAATTTAAAAAAATGTTGAGATTTTTTTTTAGAAAGATTCAAAATATTCTTTCCGTTTGTTTATATTCTTCGAAAGTTCCTCAAGATTTTTTGCGAATTTTGCAAAAGTTTCGATAGAGATATTCTTTTTTATCTGTTTTTTTGTAGGGTGAAAGCGCATGAATCTCAGCATTGAGATTAATTCATTTCCTCAAAACAAAAATAGACAATGTAGAAAAAGCCTTTAAACGAAGAGAAAAAGGCTTTTCGTGCATTGTCTAGCTACACTCGAAAGGCGTCTTTTGGGTGCTATGCTAAATCTTGTTTCATCGCATAGCTCCAAGTTAGGATAACACCCAAAGAACAAAATTCAAAATAATTCTCTACTGAATTTTTCTTTCGTCCCTATTTTCTAGCTCCAATGAAATTAGATTTTCCGACTCCATTAGCAGCAATAAATATATTTAGGTTGTTTAGATCAATTTCGGCATCTCGTATTGATTTAAAATTCTTATTTTTATTCTGTCTAATTTACTCATTTCTTCGTCTCTTCTTGTTCTTTTATCAAAGTTTCAAAAGATTTTTTTGAGTCTTTTTATTTCTTTCATAAGGTGTTTAAAGCCTTTTGCATCGAGAGATTGATAGCCATCGCTAAGGGCGGTTGACGGGGAGAAATGTACTTCTATCATAATTCCATCTGCTCCTACTGCGAGAGCGGCTTTTGCCATTGGTTCCACAAGTTCCAGGACTCCTGTGCCATGACTGGGGTCAACAATTACCGGAAGATGTGTGTGTTGCTTAAGATATGGAACAGCACTTAGATCCAGTGTATTTCTTGTCGCTGTTTCAAATGTTCTTATCCCGCGCTCACATAAGATTACGTTAGAATTCCCTTTGTCTAGTATATATTCTGCGGACATGAGCAGTTCTTGTAAAGTCGCCATCATGCCTCGTTTCAGTAAAACAGGAATTTTAAGTTTTCCTATTTCTTTTAGTAATACATAATTCTGCATATTTCGAGCACCAATCTGCAGGATATCTGCGTATTCCGCAACTATTTCTAGTTCTTCAACACCAATTACCTCTGTAACAATCGGCATTCCAAACTGTTTTTTTGCTTCGCATAAAAGTTTCACTCCTTCTTCTCCGAGTCCCTGAAAACTATATGGACTGCTACGAGGTTTGAACGCTCCGCCTCTCAATATGTCAGCTCCCTCATCTTTACATATCTTTGCTGTAGAAATAAGTTGATGTCGTCCTTCTACACTGCATGGACCTGCCATTACCGTAAAATTCTTCTTTTCTCCTATCATAGAGTTACCTACTTGTACGATGGATGGTTCTGGGTGTCTGTCCAGTGAATAGAGAGGTGCATTTTTATCAATTTTTTTCTTGTTACTTATATTCTTTTCTTCCTTTTTTTCAGAAAGTTTAGCCTGGTAGCGTGGATATGAACCCATGACATAAAGGAATCCGGTCATCTTTTTTATTTCATCAAATGCACTGGCGAGATTTTCATTATTGACATGTCCTATCATATCCATGAAAAAGTGATATTTCCATGCTTCCGTTTTATGGGGTCTTGACTCAAGAAGAGTCAAATTGATTTTATGTTTATTGAATATTCCCAGGCATTCGTAAAGCATTCCAGGTTGGTTTAAGGTATCGAATACAATAGTAGTTTTGCATGGATAACAGGCAATATTCTGAGTGTGAATATTCTCTGCAGCAATAATAAAAAAACGAGTTTGATTATCCGGATAGTCTTCTATTGCGGTATCTAAAATACTCAGATCATATATTTCAGCAGACTCTTTGCTTGCAATGGTTGCGACACCGGTTAATTTTTTTTCAGCAATTAATTTTACACTACCAGCTGTATCGTAAGTAGGTAAGATATCAGCATTTTTGAATCGTCTAAGATAAACTTCACACTGAGAGAGTGCTGCCGGATGAGAATATATTTTTTTAATATCATCCTTTTTTATGTCTTTCGGGGCAATGAGAGCATGGCTTATTGGCAGAATTGTCTCTCCCACAATATTAAGTTTCGTTTCAAGTAAAAGATCATACGTATGTGTAATGCACCCTATAATACTGTTTTCAACAGGCATTATTCCCCTTTCTGCATTGCCGCTACGAACAGCCTCAACAACATCATAAAAAGTCCTGCATGGGATAGGAACAATATTTTTTGTATCTTTAAAATAGATAAGAAGAGCCTTTTCACTGAATGCCCCTGCTTCTCCCTGGTATGCAACTCTGAATTCTTTTTGTTTTTTCATGTATAACTCCGTTAATATTTGAATACTTGTATTTTTAAGATATAATAATCAAAAAACATAAACTGAAACTCGCTGGAATAAGATAGCATCTGATTTTTAATTTCCAAGAACTGATACACTAAATTTTTAAGGATTATATTATGTCACAAAATGTAAATACGCCTCCGGATAAACATGTCAAAGTATTACATGGTCAGGGCTGGGTAGGTCTGGTCAACAATATGGGAAACGAAACAACCGTTGTTAATGCCGCAAGAGTCTCATTTGGAAAAATGAAGGATTCTATAGATAAAAGAGATCAAATTCTTATAAAATACCTACTTGATAATCGTCACTCCAGCCCTTTCGAACATGTCCAATATACATTTATTGTCCATTGTCCTCTTTTTGTCAGAAGTCAGTGGCATCGCCACAGAACTTGGGCATACAATGAAATAAGTCGAAGATATACAGAAGTGGGTATTGAATTCTATAATCCGCAGATTCTCCGCAAGCAGGCAGAAAATGATAGGCAAGCATCTGTAGATGCCGATGGAGAACTCGACAGCAACTTGCAAACATCATTTTCTCAATTTAATCAAAAAAGCTATGATTTATATAATGAACTTCTGGGTAAAGGTGTTTGTCGAGAGCAGGCAAGAGGCGTGCTGACACAGAATCTAATGACGACTTTTTGGGCCTCCGTAAATCTTCATAATCTAATACATTTTCTGGAATTACGCGACAGCTCCCATGCACAGGCAGAAATACAGGAATACGCTGTCGCAATCAAAAAACTTATAAAACCCACGATCCCTTATATTGCCGAGATATTAAACTGGTAAAAACCAAACGAGTAGTTTAAAAAAGTCTTTGAGTGAAGAGAAAAAAGTTCTTAGTGCAGGGTTTAATTAGATCAACAAAAACAGCAAATTACAAAGTATCTCCTGTCATTAAGAATGGTTTTAGTAAAACAATATCCGATTCATAAAACTTATTTTCGAAAAAGTATTGATGAGCATATTCTCCTACTTGAGCAAGGTTTGAGTTAACAGTTGTTATTATTGGATTAATTGAGAATGCATCTGATGTTCCGTTATAGCCTGTCAGTTTGAATTGCAATTTACTTTTATTTAAAATGCGTCTTGCATGGATATCATCAACAGCAAATACTGTATCCGGTTGAATTTCTGTAATAGTTTTAAGATCTTTTTCAATTGTGTGGTGGCGTTTTATTATCAATTCCATTTCTCTAAAATCATCTTTTTTCATATATTTGTATATTTTTTTGAATCTTCTGATATAATCTACAAAGATAAGGATTTTTTTACTTCCGGCAAGTTTTGCTTTTTCCAGCAACAATCTAGTCCCCTCTGTTCTATCCTGAATAATATTAAAAAAGAGTCCTTTCGCATCACGATCAAGGACTGCAAATTTTACTCCGAATTGTGAAGAAT
This sequence comes from Verrucomicrobiota bacterium, assembly GCA_034660375.1. Classification (GTDB taxonomy): domain Bacteria; phylum Verrucomicrobiota; class Lentisphaeria; order UBA2565; family JAYEIY01; genus JAYEIY01. The sequence continues at coordinate 1,648 of JAYEIY010000198.1, read as the reverse complement.
ATTTTTTTAAAGTTTTTAGCGTTTTTTCCTCTTCAGTAGAAGGGGGAACTACAATGATATTAGTTAATCCTCGGTAATGAATCAACTCTTCTACCGAATGTATAAATAACTTTGCATTTTCATCGGAAGAAAGAAAAGCATTCCTTAATTTTACATTTCGTAATCCGGTAAGAAGATTAGTATAAATTTGGACATGTCCCGAATGAAAAGGAGCAACAACTCCCAGCATCTCCTCATCCTTTGGCATTCTCACAAAATATCCCTTGCCATGCTTTGATATGGCAAAACCTTTTTTTACAAGATTTCTCATACCTTGAACAATTGTAACCCGTCCTAAATGTAATTCTTTATCAAGCTTATTAATAGAAGGCAAAGGATCTCCATTTTTAAAAATTCCCTTGCGAATTTCTCCAATTAAAAAATGCTCCAATTGTTCATATAAAGGAATATGACTATCTGAATTAAATTTTTTCATCAAAAAAAATAATCTGTTTTATACTAAAATCAAACTTAAATCAATAAAAATACACTTAACTGTTATTGTCTTTTATTATTATTATCGTTTCTTCCTCTTGACATCTTAAATTAAGGCGACAGGTTAATCACTGTTAATAACAGTTCTACTCAAAATGTATTTTTTTTAAATAAAGGAATTTAAAATGGAAACTCAAATGAAACAACTAAGAAATAAAATATTTGAAGTATGCAAAGAAGACTCTATGGATTTTATGGGAGTAGGCTCGACGGATCGTTTTGAAGGAGTTCATTACCGTATGCGTCCTGAAGCACATCTTGACGGGGCAAAATCTGTTATAAGCATTGGAATGAGATATCCGATTGCTATGTATGAAAATGCAGATCGGACAAAATCCGAGTCATTCATGGCAATGGATTCTTACGAAAATTTTGGAATGACAACAACTATGTTGCTTGCTGCAATGGATGTGTCAAGAATTCTGGAGGATTTTGGTTATAAAGCGATTCCTATAACTATGGATCAATACAGAGTAAATCTCTATAAAGATATAAACGAATCATGGAGTCAGGATTTTAGAAATGATGTAGCTGCGGTTGCAGCCGGGCATGGGGAAATAGGATTCAACGGAGTTGTTATTACGCCTAAATACGGGACACGTCAGCGTTTTACATCAATTGTAACTGATGCGCCATTGGAAGCGGACAAGATGTACGATGGAGCATCTCTTTGTGATATGTGCATGAAATGTATTTCAGCTTGCAAAATGAATGCATTAAATAAGAATTCTGTAGAAATTGTTAGTGTAGGAGAGAAGGAATTTAAAGTTGCACAAAAAGATCGTTGGCGTTGTATGTGGTCAAAAGAGTTCAATCTCAATGCCGAAATGCAGCAATTCTCGGTGAAGACAATGCTTTCTCCTAAAATCCTAAAAAGTTAAGATTTACCTCACTGTTTATTTGTACGATAAAAAACTCAATACTGATTTTCAGAAAAAAACTAATGAAATGCTGTTGTAAAAACAGAAATCCCTCGATTTTTGTGCTGTAGACAATAAACCTCCATTAGCGTTTCTCTAAAAACACTTTCTTAAAAGCACAGTTTTATCTCAAAAAAAACTCTATGAAGAGTTTGAGAAAGTCAGATTGTGTTTTAAGGGGTCAAGCGCAAAAT
>JAYEIY010000197.1:0-8891 GCA_034660375.1 Verrucomicrobiota bacterium | reverse complement strand
TTTTGTCTTTTAAAAAGTCATAAGTCCCTGCATGATCTACACTTTGATCAGAAATATCAGAACACCAATATCTATCTAGCTTTGTGTTAACAAATAAAGAGTCCAGCTGTTCTTTAGGCATGGAATCAAATACATATTTTTGTTCTTCCATCGTTGGTAAACGCCATGTTGCATATCCTCCAAAATTAAGTTCATTAACAACCACCTTGGCTTCATACCAAGTTAATTTCTTTCCACCATTGCATCCTGCTGCGAGTCCGTCAGAAGCCCACATAAGTCCCTTTGTATAATCAATAATTACCTGATTGTCGCTCTTTTTAACAAAGCGTTTTCTGGGAACAAGTTTCAACAGTTTTTCAATTAATGGTTTAGAATATACATATTTTTTTTCTTCTAAATATTCCTGTCCCAATGAAAAGGATTCTTTGATCTGAGACCAATTTGTTTTTTCAAAAGCCTGCAGGCCTGGTTCATACTTTTCTATGTCTTTTCTCAACATTTCTAATTGGGAGGTTGAGTAAGTGCGAAGTGCTTTTATATCTTTTTCACACGCTTTCAGTCGGGATATTGCTTTTTTTATTTTATTAAGAGCTTCACTGTAATCTTTTCTTTCTCCATCACTTATTGCTTTTACTTTTATTTTTGTTACTCTCAACCATTCGCTTTTATTATTAATCATTAATTCGTCCAAAAAATTTTCTTCATTCATTTTTTTCAGATATTCATCAAACTTTTTTCTTTCTATTTCATATTGAGTACGAAGTTTGTCTACTTTGTTTCTCAGTTTTTTTAAGAGAGCATAGGTAGTTTTACTTCTTTTTATCAGTTCGTCATAACGGAATGTAGATGAAAGACTTTCTGTTTTTCTAAAATTTAAGCACATGAGTTTCCAATTACCCAACGAATTTTTTCTGAGTAGATTATGTGGTGCTTTTTTATAGGTTTTTTCAAGGAGGCTATAATATTTATTAGCTTTTTTCTTGAGAAGAGTCAATTGTTTTTTCATTTTTACAAGCGAGTCTAAAGCCTTCTTAAAGTTTTCTGCAGCTTTGGCATATAGATAATCTCTTTGGTTATCGAAGGCTGTGCTACGTAGATTTTTCATTTTTTCCCACTTTTCAGGATAATTGAAATGATATTCCTGATATCGGGTTTTACTATATTCCTCTGCAAACTCCTTAAATGCCTTCATGCACATTTCTTTTGTTTTTCTTATTTCTTCTGTAACTTCATTTATCGAGATTTTTAACTCTTTTAGGATTTTGATGGCATCTTTCCATTTGTATTCTTTTACTTTAGAGGAAAGTTCGTTTATTTTTTTCTGTAGTTCATCATATTTATTTTTGTTATATGCCTGCATTTCATCTTCTGAGAGCATGCTGTATATATTTTTAAATTCTGCATTCTGTTTTTCATATTCAACAATATCATCGTATGATTTTCTGTTTTTTTCTAAAATTTTTGTAGCTTTTTCAAGATTGTTTACACATATCTGATAGTTAAAATCGGGATTGTTTTCCTTGCCTGCATTATTTTCTAATTGGACTATTTTCATCCATATTTTAGAGGCATAACGTGAGAAATTGCGTGTTTCGGCTTCTTTGTATAATTCGGAGAATTTTGTAATTGTTGCATCATAGTGTTGTTTTTTTGCTTCAGAAGTCTGGAGGGCATGTTCAAGGTTTTTTAAGCCTTTTTTATAGCTTTCTGCAACAGATTTTGGTTTTAAGAACATGTCTAAAGATATTTGACGCTCAGCCAGCCTTTTAATTTTTTTCATATCTTTCATTGCATACTTTTTCGTAATAAAAAGGTTCATATCTGAAAAGTATGCCTCTGTGAAAGGGTGGCGTGCTTTATCTACAATTCTAAAGCAGAGGATTGCGTAACTGATTACTACCAAAGAAAGGAGGAGCAGGACCCCAACAACGATTCTAGTTATTATTTTTCCCCATTTTTTTTTCACATGCAAGGATTCTGAAATATCATGAAGAGCTTTTTGCTCTTCTTTTTTATGTTTCTTTGTTTCCTGCAATTCTTTCTTCTTAAGCTCTTTTTCCGTCAAATCTTCTTCTTGTTTTTCGGGAGCATTTAGGACTTCGACTTCTTCAGTATTGTTTACATCAGAGTCAACCTCACTGTTGGGTGTTTTCTGTTCGGTGGAACCATTAGTTATGCCTGACTCTTTATTCTCATTAATATTTTCTTGCCCGTTTTCCATAAAAAATAATCCATTTTATTTAATATTGTGTAAAAAAATAAGAAATAATACAATATACACTGGTACGAAACGATGTATGATTTAAATTCTTTTTTCTCTAATAAAAACTATTCTTGTGAATTTATATCAAATAATTGAATTGTCAACACAAAAAAGACTTTAAAATATGTCAGTAGCGACTTTAGACAAATTTTTTAGTAAAGTTCCTGCGTTTCTTCCATTAGTGCTTTGGATAAATGGTATTTTACTTCTTACTCTCAATGTTTTTTCTGAATCATTGCTTTTTCGCATTTTTTTTCTAGCTGTTTACACATTCATTTCTCTTCTTTTTATTCCTAAAAAACATTTTTTTGCATATCTGTTGATTCTTCTATTGGGAGGGATGTATTCTATTTTCTCTCTTAATTCTAACTATTTAAAATATTCTAGATTTCTTCCTGCAAATGAATGTTATGGAGAAATTATTGCGACTATAATAGATCCTGACGAAACTTCCCAAAAAATATCTTTTGTCAGAGGAGAATATTACAGAACAGCTGTTTTAGAAAAATTAAGGCTTAATTCAGATGAAAAATGGAAGAAATGCCGAGGAAAAATAATAATTGGAAATATATCTAGGGATTTAGAAACATCCTATAATAGTAGAGTCTTTTGCAAAGGTGCATTTCTTTCTCCTCAGAAGAGTTTCTTTCATGGGGATCTCGATTATGCAAGTTATCTCAAAACAGAGGGAATTGATCATGTTTTTAGATGTGTTGAGTCACAGACCCGTGGAAAATCTACGGGTATACGAACAATCCTTTCAACATTATTTTCACTTAGAAAATCCTTGATGATAAATCTTTGCAACAGCAACGCAAATATTGAAAACGAGATTCTCTCTGCCATTATTTTTGGACAGAAACAGAATCTTGGAAAGGAGGTTAAAAAAAAATATTTAAAAAGTGGAACCTATCATTTTTTTGCGATATCCGGATTGCACGTCGGAATACTGGGAGGAATCATCCTTTTTTTTCTCAGAGTCTGTTTTGTTGATTATCATAAGCGCTATCTCTTGCTTCCGATAATTCTCTCCGTCTATATTTTAATGGTAGGGACACCTTCGTCAGCCGTTCGTGCATGGATTATGATTTCTGTTTGGTCAATGGGGAAATTTTTGAAAAAACCGGTCTCATCATTAAATAATGTCTGTATTTCCGCACTTATCTTGCTGATTTACAACCCCCTCTATATCTACAGAATAGGCTTTCAGTTTTCTTTCATTATTGTTCTATTTATTGTCCTTGTCTGGCCACTAATCTCCAGTCTAGAAAATATTCTTTTTAATAATAATCCATACCTCCCGAGTCCAGAGAAAAATCGGTTGATATTAAGATTTTGTTTCAAATATATTTTCCGTTTGATATGCATTGGAATTGTTTGTAATATTGCTGCCAGCGGATTAATTGCATTTTATTCTGGTTATTTTCTCCCATTTTCATTTATATGCAATTCATTTCTTGCAGTATTTGCCTGGGGAGTTATTTTTCTGTCAATTATCAAAATTATTTCTGTTGTGCTTTTGGGAAGTTGTTTTTGGGGAGTAGAACAACTCCTTTCTTTTCTTATTATGACAATTAACTCGATTACCGGTATCTTTTCTGCGCACTTTTTTTGTTATTTTGTTCGCAAACCTTATTTGTTTGAAGTTATTTTTTTCTATATTACGCTCTTTTGTAGCGTTATTTGTTTAAAAACGGGTAAATCCAGGATGGCTGTTTTTTTTGCGATTGCAACAATTCTTCTTGTTTTCTCCTGGCATTGGAAATTATCCGAAGAAAATCATTTGCTTGTATTCACAGAAACTTCACATAGTATTCCAAGTATACTTATTCTTCCCGGCGATGGTTTGAAACCTATCCTTGTAAATACGGGTAATTTTAAAAATTCAAGAACCATTCGTTCTTATCTTTCTGCTCTAGGCGAAAATTCTGTAAAACTTATTATTGCTTTAGAAAGTAAGGCAAGTTCTATAGGAGGATTATCTGAATTTCTTCGAGAAAAGAGTGTAGAGAAAATCATTCTTAGAGAAAATTGGAGAAGGAGCAGCAATGCAAAAGAGGGATATATTGTACAGCTCCATAATAATGGAAAAATAAAAGAAACAGAACTTGGTAATGATAATCTACAAAAAGAAGAAGTTTATAGCGATGAAATATCTAGCATAAAAATACTTTCTACTAAGAATGTAACCAAAACAGAATTGTTTCTTTCTTGGCGAAATTTGAATAAATTTCTTAAATTAAATATAAACCTATATAAATATGGAAAAACCACGATAACTTACTCTTGGAATGATGAATTGGAAAAGAAAATTGAATTGTTTCCCATAAATAAGGCACAAATAATAAAATTATGATAGATTTTCAAAATATAAAAAAACACTATGGAGCTGTGGATATTTTCTCAGATATGACAGTTCGTATCAATGATGGAGAGAAAATTGGAGTCGTAGGTCCAAATGGCTCCGGGAAATCAACTCTTTTAAAACTTATTACCGGAGAAATTACTCCAGATGACGGAAAAATGACTATACCCAAAGAAAGAAGAATAGGGTATTTGCATCAATATATTTTTTCCGAAGAAAAAAAAGAAGACAATACAACATTGCTTGAGTATGTTATTTCTGCAGCGAAAGAAATAAAAAATATTGAAAAACAAATTGAAGATCTGGAGAAAAAACTTGCAGATCCAGATTTTATGAGCTCTAAAGAAAAAAATACAGAGTTACTTGGAGAACTCCAGCATCGTTTTGAATCTCTGGATGGATATAGTCTTCAAAGTAATGTTGAAAAAAATCTGGAAGGACTTGGTTTTGAAAATAGAGATTTTCAAAAAAACGTTTCCACATTCAGCGGAGGATGGCAAATGAGAGCAGAGTTGTGTTGTCTATTGATAAGCTTTCCTGATATAATGCTGCTGGATGAGCCTTCAAATTATCTTGATATCCCCGCAATTGAATGGGTCACACAGCACATAATGCAGTATAAGGGGACATTGTTGATAATTTCACATGACAAGTACTTACTTAATTTAATGACAGAATATACCCTTGAAATAAATGCAGGAAAAACAACAAAATATAATGGAAATTACGATTATTATGTCTCTGAAAGAAAGAGAAGAGCTGAACAATTGCTCTCCCGTAAAAAGAATGTTGAAAAAAAACAAAGACATCTTGAAAGTTTTATAGACAGATTTAGAGCTAAAGCCTCAAAAGCAACTCAAGTACAAAGTAAGATAAAAATGTTAAATAAAATGGAGAGTGTAGATGTAGCGGATTCGATGCGCTATTCAGGAACAATCTCCATCCCGTCTCCTCCAGAATCTGGACATGAAATAATCAGACTTGAAGATATTGGTCATACATATAATGGGAAAGATTGGATCTTAAAAAATATCTCTCTCCAGGTAGAAAAAGGAGATAAGATAGGAATTATAGGATACAACGGAACGGGGAAAAGCACTCTTCTTAAAATTCTCTCGAATAGTATGAAATCAACAGAAGGAAAAAGAAGTCTTGGACATAAAGTAAAACTTGGCTATCAACCCCAGGAATTTGGTGATATTCTTGATCCAGACACAAGCGTCTTTGAAACAGTTAAAGCTCAAGTGTTGAATCAGCAAACCGACATAAGAAAAATTCTCGGAATGTTCGGTTTTTCAGGAGAAAATATATATAAAACCTGTTCTGTTTTAAGTGGAGGAGAACGCCTTCGCCTTATCTTTGCAAAAATTTTTGTTGCTCCTCCTAACTTTCTTATTCTTGACGAACCTACAACACACCTGGATATTGATGCACGCCAAACTCTCCAGAAATCTCTCCAAAACTATAAGGGTACTTTGTGTTTTGTAAGTCACGACATAGATTTTTTGAGAAAAACGGCAACGATAATACTTGAAACCCATTCGCATTCTCTAACAAAATATCATGGCAACTATGATTATTATCTTGAAAAAATAGCCTCAAAAAAGACACTTGTTACCTCGGTAGAAAATAAAAAGGGAGGAAAAGGGAAAATAAAGCGAAAAGAAAAAGCTGAAATAAGAAAAAAATATGGAAAAGAAAAAAGAATACTCGAACAAAAAGTAAAAAAACTGGAGAAATCAATAGAATCCCTCGAAAATGAACAAAAGGAATTAGTAAAAATCCTCTCGGAAAATAAAGAAAATACGAATTTTGAAACAATAAATAAAAAATTGCATGAAATAATAAGTGAAATAAATAGCCAGACAGAAGAATGGGAATCCGCTGCTATCGAACTTGAAGAAATAATTGAAGTAATTAAATTGAAAATTGAAGATTAAATAAATTAAAAATCCTAACCCCCTAAATTCCTAAATAAAATGAACTTTAAAAAACAACTTGAATCTATTAAAGAAAAAATAAAAAATCTATCCATAGAAAAAAAGTCTTTCCCTAAAATTATTGCCGTAAGTAAAACTGTTGATATTGATACAATAAAAGAGGCTTATGATGCGGGACAGAGAGTCTTTGGAGAAAACAGGATGGAACAGTTAAATGAAAAAGTTCCAGCATTGCCAAAAGATATAGAATGGCATATGATTGGTCATCTACAATCAAACAAAACCAAAAATATGGTGGAGTTGGTTGACTGGATAGACTCTGTGGATTCTCTGAAACTAATAAATAAAATAGATAAAGTAGCTTCAAAACTAAATAAAAAAATAAATATTCTTATTCAGATAAATGTTTCCGGAGAAGAGGCAAAATATGGGATATCTCCAGAAAAGATTGAGGAATTATTAAAAACTGCCTTTGATAAAGAAAATATTATTTGCCACGGGTTTATGACTATGGCCCCTTTCAGTGCTTCCGATGAAGAACTTCATAAAATATTTGCTTCACTTGGAGTTTTGAGAGATGAAATGGAGGACATCCTTAACGTTAAGCTCCCCGAACTTTCCATGGGGATGTCTGGAGATTATGAAATTGCTGTTCAGGAAGGAGCTTCACAAGTCAGAATTGGCAGTGCTCTTTTTCGATAAAATAAACTTAAAAATATATAAGAATAGACTATCTTCGGAAAAAAGATTGTAAATGCTGTTGATTTTATAATAATACTCGGTAACTTACGTCCCGTTTTTTTTAAACAGTTCTTTTTTAGTCATTTTTATTTTATTTTCGATTCATATTAACGAAATCCGATCCCGTTAAAGAATCATTCCAAGAGAATCGTTTTATTAATGATTAAGTAGAAGTTCTGTAAAGAAAAAACGTAAATTATAAATTAGATTATTATAAAGAAAATAGTGAGTAAATATTAGTATGAAAACAACCTTAGCAAGAAATGAAACAGTAAAAAAAGATTGGTGTCTTATTGATGCAGATGGTTTGGTAATCGGTAAACTCGCTGTAAAAATAGCAGATATCCTTAGAGGTAAAAATAAACCAATTTATACCCCTCATGTAGATACCGGAGATTTTGTTGTCGTAATAAATGCTGAAAAAGCAATATTTACAGGTGGCAAAGAAAAAAAGAAAGAATATGCAACTTATAGTGGTTATATGGGTGGACTGAAAGTCACCACTGCAGATAAAATCAGAGCAAAGAAACCAGAGCAGTTGCTTATTCATGCGATAGAGGGCATGATTCCTTCAAATCGTCTCGGACGTTCTCAATTTGAAAAACTACATGTTTATGCCGGAAAAGAACATCCTCATAAGGCACAGAATCCGAAAGTTCTGACAAATATTTAATAATTTACAAAGGAGTTTTGCAATATGGTTGCCAAAAAAGAATATTGGGCTACAGGACGTAGAAAAAGTGCCGTTGCTAGCGTAAAAGCTGTCCCTGGAAATGGGCATTTTAAGGTAAATAAATCCGATATTTCGGAATATTTCCCGGTTGAAACTCTCAGAGGCTATTTAATGCAGCCCTTGGCGATTACCGGTCTCGAAGATCAGTATGATTTTACTATTAATGTAAAAGGTGGCGGAAAATCTGGTCAGGCGGGAGCAATAAGGCTTGGTATCGCAAGAATGCTTGAAAAAGTTGATCCTGATTTAAGAAATATTCTTAAGGAAAGTGGTCTGTTAACACGTGATGCAAGAGTGAAAGAACGTAAAAAGTCAGGTCAGCCAGGAGCAAGAAAACGGTTCCAGTTCTCAAAACGCTGATTTTATCCCTTACAAAAAAATCTTACATACAACCCGAATTCATTCAATTGGATTCGGGTTTTTTTATTTTAAAACCAAGTTTAAGGGTGTAAAAACCCTCTTTTTTATGCCTCAAAGAACACAGCAAACCTATGGTATTCAAGAGTGCAAAATGAGAGGAAAACAGATAAAAAAGTCCTTTGTGCCAATGAGATAATCAGAGCTTTTCAAATAAGTCCATTTTTTTTGGATAAAAGTATTTTGAAAATATCTGAATTGGGGTTAACTTAACTAAAGGTGGATAATGTTTTTAAATAGACATTGCACGAAAAGTTCTTTTTGCTTTGCTCGAAGACTTTTCGCACACTGTCTGCTTCTGTTTGCAGTTATTTTTTTGAACAAATAACACTTAAAATTATTATTAATGAGTCAGTATTCATCTCAAATAAAGTTCAAAATCTTTGATTTTGAACTCATGCGAGGCTGTATTAAAAGATTTTTGGTTCTTTA
>JAYEIY010000196.1:0-8933 GCA_034660375.1 Verrucomicrobiota bacterium | reverse complement strand
AATCATTTTTTTTAATTCTTTTAATTTAAAGTAGTTACAGAGCTCTAAGGTTTGAGGCTAACAAACACGCAACTCAGATTCCCTTTTTTTATCCTTAATTCATCAAAAAAAGGGAAAGTAGTTGCTCTATATTTCAAATTCTCTGCTCAAAATGAGAGACACACAACTAAGCCCTCCCTATCGTGGATAAAAAAAAGTAAATCTGAGTTACTCGATAACTTGGAGTTCTGTAGTTAATTATTCTGTCACTTAATTATTCTGTTTTCCAACAGCAGTGGATTGCCCTTTTTTTGGCATTACTGAATCTTCACATTATGCTATTTTAGCGATGAAGAACATGAAGTAGGAATACAGCTTTTCAATTTTTTAATTTCTTACTTATTTCTATTCTTCATGGTTCTTCATGGTAAAATTTTTATTGGAACGCATTTCCGTGATGAACCCTTTTTTATTGGTAGAAAATTTGGGGCAACGATTTTAATTTTTATGGATTTTCTGAAAATTCAAATCTTTTTTAACCCAAAAGGTTAAGCTCTTTTTTATCAATTTTACCTCAAAAGGGGGATAAATACCTGTTCAACTGCGTTTCTTAGGATCAAAGAAGAGAGGAAGGATCTGAAAGCCGCAGCATAGACAAGAAAAACTCAAACATTTGCCTGAATAGCTTACGATACCTCCTTCTCTGATTTTGGATGTTTTTCCCATTTTCGCAAAAACCGTTTGCGGGCTCATTTTCTGACTTTTAATGATCTTGTCTATTTGTTTTTTAGTTTATCCGGTTTGGGGTTATTTATATTTTCCCAGCAATTTTTCCAGAGCTTTTACTTGTTTTGCAGAAAGGTTTCTTCCTGACTTGTATTGTTTTTGAATAGATTCGAAGAATTTTTTATCGGTTGTACGGCGTCGTTTTTTTGATTTAGGAGGTTTTTTCCATTCTTTTATTGTTTCTCCGAATTCGATAAGTGTTTTAATCTTTTTTAGTTCATCATCGGACATTTGTTCAGGAACAGATATATTTAATGTTTCTTTTAGGTGTTCAAAATCATCAATTTGTTCGGCATATTTTGAAATAAATTTCTTAAGAACTTTTATTTGTGGGGTAGTTAATGTCCGTCCTGATTCTGCTTGTTCTTTTAGAGAACCATAGAATTTTTTATCATCATAGACACGTTTTCCTTGTGTTACAGGCTCTTGCCAGTTTACATTTTGTAAGGCATCAAGCATTTTTCTTACGTCTGGATTCATTTCTCCTTTTTCTGCTTTTTCCTGTTGAATCTCTCGTTTTTTAATTTGTTCCTGATACTTTTTTATATCGTCAGAAATTTCGGTTTTTTCTACTATTTCATCTATATTTTTTAATTGTTTATAGTATTTTGCAGCTATACGTTCGAGAGCCTGCCACTGTCTGTTTGTCAAATCTTTGCCATCTTCAAATTGTGTTTTCAGAGAATTAAAGAATTTTTGATCATCCATAACTCTATTTCTGATTTTTATTGGTTCTGCCCAGTCAATTTTAGATTCAAAAGCGGAGAAAAGCATTTTTACTTTATCGTCTTTAGGTACATCCTTATGTTTCATCTTTAATAACCACTTTTCGAAATCACCATAGAAGTTTTTTAACATATCTTCCCATGAGATCTTTCCGGACTCTACATCATCAAGGATATTCTCCATTTCTGCTGTAAATTCTACATTAAAAAGACCGCCGAGAGAGGACAAAAGAAAATCAATTACAGAAAATGCAATTTGTTCAGGCACTAATGAACCCTTTTCTTTCTTTATATATCTTTTATAAAGGGTTGCAATAATAGAAGAATAAGTTGACGGTCTGCCTACTCCATTTTTTTCAAGTTCTCCAACCAATGTACCCTCAGAAAAACGAGAAGGAGGCTGGGTGAATTTCTGATCTTTCTGTAATTCTATCAAATTACAGTCTTCTTTTTCTTTGAGATCAGGTAAATCTATTTTTTCTTTTTCCTGCGTAGAATTTCCTGTTACTTTCATGAAACCCGCAAAAATTACTTCAACCGTTTTTGTTGTAAAAATATATTTATTAGAGAGCGAAGGCTTGGGAATTATCTCAACTGTTTTGTGTGCTAGTTTTGCTGGTGCCATCTGACTGGCGACGAAGCGTTTCCAAATAAGTTTATAGATTGCCAATTGACTGCCGTCAAGGTATCTTTCCATTTTTTCAGGTGTATTACTAACATCTGTCGGGCGTATTGCTTCGTGTGCTTGCTGAGCACTTTTTTTGCTTTTAAAATAATTTGGTTTTGCAGGGATATAAGAGTCTCCGAATGTGTCTTTTATAAATGTTTTTGCCTGAGACTGTGCTTCTTTTGAGACTTGGACGGAGTCAGTTCTCATGTAGGTAATGAGTCCGGTTGTTCCCTTTGCTCCTATAGACATTCCTTCATAGAGTTGCTGTGCAATACGCATTGTCTGGCTTGTACTCATTCTAAGATAAGAACTGGCTGTTCTTTGCAATGTACTTGTGATAAACGGAGGACCTGGTTTGCGCAATTTAGTTTTTTCCGTAATATTATCAATAATATAGGGAATATTCTCAAGTTCATCTGTAATCTTCTTCGCTTCTTCTGCATTTTTGATGTCGGGTTTATTGGCATTTATTTTTGTCAGTTTTGCTTCAAATTCTTTTTTGTCTCCGACTGCTTTTTGGAAAATTCCACCGAAAACCCAGTATTCTTCAGGGATAAAAGCCATTATTTCACGTTCTCTTTCACAGATGAGGCGCAATGCCACTGTCTGTACGCGTCCTGCGCTTAGACCTTTGCCTATATTTTTCCATAATTCAGGGCTTATTTTATATCCCACAATTCTGTCAAGTATTCTACGTGCCTGTTGAGCATCAACCAGATCCATATCAATTTTTCCGGGTTTGTCAAAAGCAGATAGAATTGCATTTTTTGTTATTTCATGAAATGTTATTCTGTGAAATTCTCCAGATTTTAGTTTTGATTTTAATATTTCTTTGAGATGCCATGCAATTGCTTCTCCTTCACGGTCGGGGTCGGGAGCGAGATAGATTGCATCCACTTTTGTTGCCTGGCGTTTCAGGGCATCTATAGTTTTTTTCTGGCGAGGAGTTATTTTGTAGGTAGGTTTGAAATTATCTGATATTTTTACGCCGAGAGTTTTTGCAGGTAAGTCTCTTACATGTCCCATGGACGCACTTATTACATAGTCATCCCCCAGAAAACGCCCTAGCGTTCTTGCTTTGGCGGGTGACTCTACTATTACCAATGATTTACTCATGTATTTTTTTTCTCTTTTATTCATTATAGTTTGTGTCATAAAAAATATTTAAGGAATTTCAAGATATGCAATAGACTTGTTTTTTCAAAGGATATTGTCAAAAAATTATCTTTTATGGAGGATTTCTTTTTGTTTTTCTTTTTTATTATTATTTTTTTCGACAAAAATAGATTTTTTTGTAAACGGGTCTTTTTCGGTGTAGTACATTAGGGTTGAGTAGGTTGATGGGGTTGGAGTAAATACTTGAACCTGTTGGGGGATATGTTTGAGTTTTGTTATTAGAAAATTTCTTAATTTGTGCATATCTTTTTTTGAGCATCCTGGGTGTGCGGCAATGATATAATAAGTAAGAAACTGTTTTTTAGCTTCCTTACTGTTTATTTGGTCAAAAAGTTTTCGAAATTCAAGCAAGCTTTCTGTTGAAGGCTTGCCCATTTTATCAAGAACTGACTTTTCAGAGTGTTCTGGTGCAATTTTTAATTGTCCAGAAGTATGATATTTTACAATTTCTTGAATATAGTTCTGAACATTATTCTTATCTGCAAGTAATAAATCATAACGAATTCCGGAAGCAACGAATACTTTTTTTATCCCTGGAATTTTCCGGATTTCTTGAAGCAATTCAAGGTATTTGCTATGGTCAAGATTGAGTGATGGACAGATTGAGGGATATATACAGCGTTTATTTTTGCAAGCACCTTCTTTTATCTTTTTACTACATTCAAAGCCATACATATTTGCTGTCGGACCACCTACATTATTAATTATTCCTTTAAAAAGAGGGTGTTTTGTAAATTTCTTTGCTTCTTTGATAATAGAATCTTTGCTTCTCCAACGAATTTGGCGTCCCTGATGTACGGCAATTGAGCAGAAATTGCATTCACCGTAACATCCTCTGTGGGTTGCAATAGAAAATCTGATAGTATCAAGTGCTTTTGTTTTTCCGTTTTTTCGGTAGTATGGATGAACCTCTCTTTCGAAATCCAGCGTATCATAAATATCGTCAAGTTCGTCTATTGAAAGGTAGGATGGGGGAGGGGTTTGGACTAGATAGCGTGTATCATGTTTTTGTTTGAGACCTTTTGCAGTTTGCGGATCATTATTTTCATAGAAGATATTAAACATCTCAATAAAAGCATCTTTGTCGGAAGCGGTGGTTTGTACATCGGGAAGTGTCAGATAATCTGCCGGTGGTGTGTTAGAGATATAACAAAGCCCTCTTAAGGATGAAGGATCTTTTTTATCACGAAGTGCGTTTGCAAGCTCAACTACAGATCTGTCCGCCATTCCGTAAAGTAAAAGGTCTGCCTTTGAATCAAAAAGTATGGAGCGTCTTATTTTTTTAGACCAGAGATCATAATGAGCAATTCTTCGCAGACTCGCTTCCAGTCCTCCGAGAACAATCGGAGCGGTATTTTTGAAATTTGCTTTAATTAGATTGGTATACTGGATTACAGCTCTGTCTGGACGTTTATTGTTGACTCCTCCCGGAGTGTAATCATCACTTTTCCTTTTTTTCAGTGTTGCGGTTTTATTAGCGACCATTGAATCAATACACCCACCCGTAACACCCCAGAATAAATCAGGTTCCCCCAGTCGGCAGATATCCTTTTCAGAGTTCAGTTCAGGTTGTGCTATGATTCCGACTTTAAAATCGGCTTTAATCAAGATTTTTCCAATCAAAGCGACTCCGCTAAAAGGAGAATCTATGTAGGTATCTCCTGTTATAAGTATTATATCAAGAGAGTTCCAGTCTAACTTATTTATTTCGTCTTTTGTTGTTGGTATAAACATATTTTTTAATTTATTGTTGTTACTCATCTCTTTTTATAAAGAAATTAATCTATCAGAAATAATCCGTATTAATTCACCCAATTTACTACTAAAAAAGGTTAAAAGAAAAAATCAAATTTCGATAGAGAAAAAGTTTTTGGGATAATCAAAAGTAATTTTAAAATATTTTAAGAAGTCCTGATATCCGAGCAAAACGGGGGGAGTGTATTTTATGCAGTTAAACTTTGTTTTTTTAGAAGTATATATTATTTTTTGTTGATCAGGTGATAAAATGTAGATTTGGAAAGTGTGTAAATAGGATTTGAATTTTTTGTTGTTTACCCCAGAAGTTATTGTTTGTTCAACATCTTGTCCAGTTAAATCATCTCGCAATGCTTTAGTTATATGACCAGGAATAACAGAAGAATCTGCACCTGTATCCAAGAGGGCATTGATTTTTTCCGGATAGAGAAATCCTGTATGAGGATTTGATACAAGGATTGGAATATATGGTCTAAAAAGTTTTTGTTGCCCAGTTTTCTTTTGCATTTGAGTCAACTTGTAAGAGTATATAGACATTTAATAAATATATGTTTGAGTTACGTCAGGAATATCAACTAAAGTTGTTTTGGGTATTATCGGTTTGTTATTTTTCATTTTTATTGGCTTTATTGATTTTTGTAACTCTTTTGCAGATTCAAAGTATTTTATGATTTTATCATTTGAACCTAATATTACGTATTTTGTTTGTTTTGTTGGTGGGACTATGACATGTGTTTTCATTTAAAAGCTTGTACTTAAAATATTTAAATTAAATAAAGTATTTGTTTTAGAAAAATATAATCTTAAACTATATTGTCAAATTTTTTTTTTAGTTTACGTAAGAATTTTAATAGAATTGTACTATAAATTTATTTTTCTAAATTCAGAAAGAGTTTTTCCTGTATATTTTTTAAATACACTTGCGAAGTATTGGCTGGAGGAGAATCCCAGTTGAAACGCTATATCTGTTATTGAATGACGTGAAGAAGAGAGCATCTGCTTTGCTTTGTTGCAGCGCATGCGACTTAGGCTGTCTGCCGGAGAGAGCCCAGTCTCTTTCTTAAATTTCTCACTAAAGCGTGCAGTACTCATATTTACATATTCAGCCACATCAGCAACAGAGATATCTTTACGGATATTTAAACGCATAAAGTTTTCTGCAACTGGAGCAACTTTTTTTTCTCTTTTTGCAAAGGACTCATTTTTTAGAATTTTAGCTATTGATATAAGAATCTGCAGTATTGATGTTTTTAAGAAAGTTTCCTGTAGTATTTTTTCAGGATTACTTCACTTCTCCTTTTGCAAGATCGGTTATTTCAAATCCTGAATGCTGGTGTTTTTCTAAAGAGAGAGTGTGATTAAGGGCATGAAAACCTCCTTCAATAGAAAAAGGCATATTAAAAAACTCTTGCGAAAATGTGATACGACCTGGATTTTTTGATTTTGCCATTGTATAAATTTATTCCCGGAATAAATATGGAAGTAATGATTTTTTTTTCATCTAATGTAACATCATTGTTTAAAAATTAAAGATTATTTTAAAAGGAGAAAAAAAATGTCACAGACTTCACGAGAAATAGTAAAAGCTGCAATTAATTTTCAATGTCCGGAAAGGCTTCCTGTGAGAATGGATTGCTATAATATCAGTGATATTTATAGTATCCCACGGGCTAGTTATGATAAAAATGAAAATGAAATAAGAACAGATGAGTGGGGGTGTATTTGGGAGCAGACCGAGGAAAAGAATATGGGGCAGGTAAAAGGACATCTCATAAATGATCTTTCTGAGGTTAAATCTATAAAAGTTCCGGATTATTACCATGATTGGCTCTATGTAGATTGTGAAAAGTTTTTTAAGGAAGCGGAAAAAGAAAAAAAATATACTCAAACAGGTATTTTTTTCGTACTTTTTGAAAGGATGCAGGCAATCGTGGGTTTTGAAAATATTCTGATGGGCTTAATTTCCGATAGAGAAAATGCAGAACTTCTTGCTGACAAAATAGCCGATGCACAGATCGTGATAGTTAGAGAATTTCAAAAACGTTTTGGGAAGCGTCTTGATAGTTTTACTATGACAGATAACTGGGGCACTCAAAATGCAGCCTTCATTTCAAGCGAAATGTGGTATGATATTTTCTTTCCCAGATATAAACGAATATTTGATGCAATGCATGAGGGAGGGCAGGATGTATGGGTGCATTCCTGTGGAAAAATAAACGAGATTGTTCAAGGCTATATTGATGCCGGAGTAAATGTTGTAAATCTTCAGCAACCAAGAGCACTTGGGATTAAGGATATGGGAGATAGATATCAAGGAAAAATTAGTTTTGAATCATTGGCGGATATCCAGGCAACTCTTCCGAAAAATGATGAAAATATGATTGTTGATGATGCTCAAGAACTTGGAAAGTACTGGATGAGCCCAGAGGGAGGCTTTATTTTTTCTGATTATGTAGATGGAGAAGCAATAGGTGCTGATTCCGAAGCAAAAAGGAAAATGTACGAAGCATTCAGCAAAGTTTCTGAACAGATTTATGGGAATTCCTTGCCGGAGATTGATGTTTAAATAATTTTGCAAGAAACAGACAGTCTACGAAAAGTCTTCGAGCATAGCGAAAAAGACTTTTCGTGCAATGTCTAATTATTCAATCCACCCACCACCAATTACAATATCTTTGTCGTAAAAGACTGCTGCTTGACCAGGCGTGATTGCACTTTGAGGATGTTTTAGGTGTATTTCTGCGGTATTGGCATCTTTTGATGTGACTGTAATTTTGGCAGGAACGGATTTTTGTCTGTATCTGGTCTGGACATCTGCTATAAAAGAATTTTTATCTGCGTATTTTTTACAGAGCCAGTTTATTTCTTTTATTTTGAAGCAGTCACATTTAAGGTCTTCAGGATTGGTCGTAATAACAATTTCTCGTGTCTTTGGATTTATTTCCTTTACATAGGCACGCGCACTGAGGGATATACCGAGTCCTTTTCGCTGACCTATCGTATAATTATGAAGTCCACAGTGATGACCAAGAATCTTGCCATCTGTATCAATAAAGTCACCAGTCATAGTCTTTCCATTCCATAGTTTTCGGAGGGTTTCTCCGAATGTTTCGTTATCATTTCCAAAGCAGATATCCTGACTTTCCGGACGGGAAACATTTGGAAATTTTAATCTATACGCTATTTCCCTTACCTTTTTTTTATCAATATATCCGATAGGCATATATGATGATTGGAGTTGTTTTTGTGAAAGAAAAGAAAGAAAATACGATTGATCTTTCAAAGGATCATTTCCTTTTTTGAGAATAGCTCCCGAGGAGGAATGAATTATCTTGCAATGATGTCCCGTAGCAATTCCGTCAGCACCGATGTTGAATGCAAAATCAAGCAACTTTCCAAATTTGATTTTGCTATTACATAATACGCATGGATTCGGAGTCCTTGCATGGCTGTATTCCTGCCACGATTGCTTTAAAACCTTTTCCTTGAAATCATCTATAAAGTTTAGAGAATAATGAGGTATATTCAGCTGTTTTGCAATTCTTCCGGCAGCAGCAAAAGTATCAGTCTCACAACACGATTTTTGTTTGATTTCTTTTGTGTTACATGTCTGTATCTGATATGTTACAGCAATGACCTCGACACCGGCATCAATTAGCAATGCGGCTGCAACACTCGAATCTATGCCTCCACTCAAGGCTATGACTAATTTTTTAGGGTATGCAGTATTCATTGGAATTATTTCGTGTTTCGTATTTCGTATTGCGCACTACGCAATACGCACTACGCAATACGCACTACGCAATACGCACTACGCAATACGCAATACGCACTACGCAACA
>JAYEIY010000195.1:0-8976 GCA_034660375.1 Verrucomicrobiota bacterium | reverse complement strand
TCTTTTCTTATTCATATCCCACCGCGATGCGGTGGGCTACGGTGAATATCCCCGGTGGGGATAAAACGGAGATTCTTGTTTAAGAATTGACCTTAGATGAGGTGGAATAATATCCTGGATAAAAAAAGGGAATCTGAGTTGCTCGATAACTTGGAGCTCTGGACAATATGCTAAAAATCTTCGAGCGAAGCAAAAAAGACTTTTCGTGCAATGTCTATTTATATTTATTAATTCATGATAATCCTTGAAAATTTCCATATAGATTTTAGGTTAACTAAATTTTAGCCACGAATGCACGAATAATTAATGATTTGTATTCATAAGCTCTTATTCGTGCATTCGTGGCAATCCAAAAAAACTTTAAAAAGAGAAAAAAACTATATGGATGCAATTATTTTAAAATATAAAGATACATCGATGGGACAGCCTATTACATGTACCAGAGATTACGGGGAATGTACGGTCGGCAATAAAACCTTGAGAGAAAGAATATCTTCTCAAATAAAACTTCATGATTTAAATCTTATTGATAAAGAAACTGAAAATAATAATGACTTAAGATTATATGTATATGATAATAGCTACCTTGGATTGCACTTTAAAGATATTGATATGTCAAGACCACAGTTATTAACTAGTATAGAAAAACAAGTATTAGGATGTATAACTACCAATATAAACACACTCCCTGAATCAAAAACTATAATAGAAGATGCATTTTCTATTCTATATCCATGGGATCTTCTCAAAGCAAACAAACAAATCCTTGACAGTATAGAAAAAAATGAATTATCCGGTTCTGTAGCACAAAATTGTACTATAAACGGAAATATAATTCTAGGAGCAGACTCCAATCTCCTCCCAGGAGTTTTTATTGAGGGTAATATTGTTATAGGAAAAAACTGCAAGATTGGACCAAACTGCTATCTTCGGGGAGGTACATCAATCGGAGACAACTGCCATATCGGGCAGGCTGTAGAAATAAAAAATTCTATCATTATGCAGAATTCATCCATAGGTCACTTGAGTTATGTAGGAGACTCCGTAATTGGATCTAATGTGAATATGGGAGCAGGCACAATTACCTCTAATTTAAGACATGATGGAAAAAACCATAAATCAGTTGTAAATGAAAAATTAATAGAAACCGGAAGAAGAAAATTAGGTACTATCCTTGGAGATAATGTTCACACAGGCATTCACTGCGGATTTTATCCCGCCAGAAAAATGTGGCCAGGCAAAGCCACTCTACCAGGAGAAATAGTTAAAAAAGATATAAAGTAAACTCCACAATAATAATGAAATATCCTAAAATTAAATTTATATAAAAAATGCCTAATTCAAATACAAAAAACATAGACTTTTTGGGACGTTGGGGAAAAGACTCATTTCAAATGCCCTGCTTTACCAGTTCCTACTTTGAAAAACTGCCTTTACCATACCCGTGCTGGAATCTTCTTAGTTCCGGAAAGATTTCAGTACTTGCAGACCAAAATGGAAATATCGCCTTTTTCCCCGCAGATAATAAAACAACTCTCGCATTCAATCCGACATACAGAACAGACTGGATCCCCTCCATTTCCTATAATGGTGTAGCAAAGTCTCTGATTTTTGCGGATTTGTCTGAAACAGAAAAAATCTCTATTAAATATGGAACAACATATATAGAATATAATGGGAAAATAAAAATTTCTGATATGGAAATAAAATTTTCAACAGTTCTTCAAGCTGTCCCCACTGATTCATCTTATTTTATTCTACAATTCTCCATTGAAAATCTCTCTGAACAAAAACTTAATGATCTAAAAATAGAAATGCGTTCTGATTTATCTTTGATTAATAAAAATATAAATTCTCAGGAAAAGGTCTTTTCTAAAAATGGAAAAATGATTCTTGAGGGTTTATTGCCAGGGAAAAAGGACATATTCCTAATGGGAGAACCAGAATGGAAAATCACAAATCGCCCTACCCCCATTATATTGTCCAGAATAATTTCTATCGACAAATTCTCATCTCAATCATATCGATTTCTATTTGGGATTGAAAAAGATATTTCCTTTCAAAAAATGGATTTATACTACTCAACAGCAGAGATTCCAGATATAAGAGAAAAGACAAATAAACGACTGAAAAAAAATATTTCTTTAAACAATACTTCTCTCTCTGCAAAACGAGAATGCATCTGGACACGCTCTCAAATTGAGACATATACAGCTTGGGATTCAGTATCAAACCTTTTTTATTCCACTCCAACACCCAATTCCCTTAACCAACAACCTATAATTAATAAAGATTTACTTAAAACAGCCTTCGCTACATCCTCTTTTTTACCCAAATTATCCATTTCTAATCTAAAACTGGTAATGAGCCAATATAGAGAACAAAGCTATATACCTAAATTCTGTTTTGATTTAAATAAAGATAATATACTCCCCAAATCTAATAATCTGAACACTTATATATGGTTTATTATTGCAGGAACAGAAATTCTTGAAAAAACTCTCAACAAACAACCCCAAAATCAAAAAAAATTATCGGATTTATTAATAAAACAAATGCTTGATGCTTTTCGTTATATAGAAAAAGAAAGTTTTCGCGGATACAAAGGATTTTTGCCAATTTATTCTCTGACAAAAAACTATAATTCCCATAATTACAACTCCCAATCTTTTTATTCTGTATCAAATACTGCTTCGGCGCTATATGCCCTGCATAAACTCTATTCCTTAATGTCTAAACAAAAAAAAAGAGACGATGCAACTAAGGATATTCCTCGTTTTTGCGAAAGATTAAGATTAACAGTCTCAGAAGCTTTTGATGGCAATTGGTTTGTATTTGGTTACGATAAAGATGAAAATCCTGTTGGTAATTATGCATCTGAACAACTATTCACAATTGTCCAGGCATGGGCTGCTCTCGCAAAGTGTGGAACTCTATCCCAACGAAAAAAAGCATTACTCAAAACTCTTGAATTATGTCATACAAAACATGGATTAACCTATATTTCTAAACCATTTTATCAATATAATGACAAATCTCCTGAAATATCACTACTCCCTCCAGGAGAATATCTAAATGCCGGGATATTGCCAGAAGTACATTTTCTTTTTACATGGGCTCTTGCTGATTGTGGCATGATTGAAGAAGCTAGAAATGAGTGGAAAATGATGTCTCTTAAAAATCATCTTGAACAATTTCCTAACATTCCATTTGGAATTATTAATGGACCAAAATCATACTGCTCACATTTTGCAGGAAAACTTGCAGGTTTTCCACAATGTCAATCCACAGATATAAGCAGAATTCCTCATATAAGCAGTGTTCTATGGCAGGAATTCGCTATGAATAAAATAATTAGACCCAACACCTAAAACCCCTATTTTCAAAAAACAGTATATGAAAAGCCTTTGAACAAAGAGAGAAAGGCTTTTCATGCAATATCTAATCAATACCTAACAAGGAACTTTTATGAAGAATTTATTTAGAAATAATATAAAACAAATGAACGGATATACCCCAGGAGAACAACCAAAAGATAAGAAATACATAAAACTCAATACAAATGAAAATCCATACCCACCCTCCCCAAAAATAATAAAAATACTTAAAAAATTTGATTACAAAAATCTGCGCCTTTATCCCGATCCAACAGCAACATCACTCATTTCTGCCGCTGCAAAACACTATAATGTCTCAGAAAATAATATACTTGCCGGAAATGGTTCAGATGATATATTAACAATTGCCATAAGAGCAATAGCAGGAGAAAATGATAAAATAGCATATCCAACACCAAGCTACTCCCTATATCCAGAATTAACAGATATTCAGGGAAGTCTCCGAAAACCTATTACACTCAAAAATGATTTTTCTTTACCAAAAGACATTCTTTCTCAGCTCAAAGGAACAAGCCTATTTATTATACCGAACCCAAATGCTCCATCTGGAAACCTTTTCGACAAAGCATTACTGAAAAAGATATGCAGAGAATATGAAGGAATCGTCCTCATAGATGAAGCATACGCAGAATTTGCATCGGACACATGCCTTGATTTTTCAGATTCTTTTTCAAATGTCATTGTCAGTCGTACATTATCCAAAAGTTTTTCTCTTGCCGCCATCAGAATAGGCTTTGCAATTGCCCAACCTGAAATAATAAAACAGTTAAGCAAGGCAAAAGACTCTTACAACACAAATATGCTTTCACAGTTAATTGCACAGTCCGCAATTAAGGATTTTAACTATACACAACAAAATATAACAAAAATTATTGCAACACGAAACAATTATATACAAAAATTTGAGGAACTTGGCTGGAATATTATACCATCTGAAACAAATTTTATCTTTGCCAAACCATTCAATATTACAGCAGAAAAATACTTCCACCAAATGAGAGAAAATGGAATTCTTATTAGATATTTTCCCGGCAAAAACACAGGAAAATATGTCAGAATAACAATAGGTACCAATGAAGAAATGAATTCATTATACAAAACGACCCTTAAAATTATGGAAAAAAATTAAAAATACATTCTTATTCCAACTTTATCTTGAAAAAAAAAATACTTTTTGTATATTGATGACTTGAAAAAAAACATTTATTTGACACTACAAGAATTTATTTCTATAACAAACAAGGAAAAAAATATGAGTAAAATTAATACAGATCACATTTTTACTTCGGAGTCCGTTTCTGAAGGACACCCCGATAAAATTTGCGATTTAATATCAGACGCGATTCTTGACGCTTGTCTCCAACAAGATAACAAAAGCCGTGTCGCATGTGAAACATTAGTAACAACAGATTTTGTATGTAACGCCGGCGAAATTACCTGTAATGGATTTGAAAAAATTGATACGGAAAAAATAGCTAGAGATGTCGTAAGAGAAATAGGATATGACCGTAATGAACTCAAATTCAGTTCTGATACTTTTAAATATGATTCACATCTTCATGGACAATCTCCTGATATCTCTCAGGGAGTTACTTCAGGACAAGGACTTTTTTCTGAACAGGGAGCCGGAGATCAGGGAATGATGTTCGGTTATGCATCAAATTCAACAAAAGAACTTATGCCAGCACCTATAGCATTCAGCCACAAACTCTTAGACAAACTTCAGCAAATTCGCAAAACAGGAGAAATCCCTTATCTGAGACCTGACTCAAAATCTCAAGTATCTGTGCAGTACAAAGATGGAAAAGCTGTCAAAATTACTGATATTGTTATTTCTCACCAAACAGATGACATTCCCCTTGAACAAATACGCAAAGATTTAATTGTTGTAGCAAAAGATGTTCTTGCTTCTACAGGGTTACTTACAGATGAAACACGATTTTTTATCAATCCAACAGGCAAATTTGTAATCGGTGGTCCACATGGTGATGCAGGAGTGACAGGTCGCAAAATTATAGTTGACACTTATGGGGGTGTAGGCAGTCACGGAGGAGGAGCTTTCTCCGGCAAAGATCCTTCAAAAGTTGATAGATCCGCCGCATACTACGCAAGATACGTTGCAAAAAATATTGTTGCAGCCAATCTGGCAAAAAAATGTGAGTTACAGATTGCATACGCAATAGGAGTATCTGAACCTTTAAGTATAAATGTAGATACATACGGAACCGGAATAATCGAAGATATAGAACTGGAAAATATCGTAAAAAACAGTGGAATCTTTGATTTTCACCCTGCTACGATTATTACCTCTCTCGGTCTCCTTAATCCAAATGGCTGGTGCTATAAAGATACAGCAGCTTACGGTCACTTTGGTCGCTCAATCTTCCCTTGGGAAAAGACAGATAAAGTTGAACTTATTAAAAAAGCAGTGGGAAAATAAAAATGACAACAAGAATTATAGATTTTATGGGTGTTGGTTCTCCTATTATTGACTCCCTTGCATACATATCAGATGATTTTCTAAAAACGGTAAAAGGTGCAAAAGGAGGAATGGAATTAGTTAATTCGAAGAAAATGAAAGATATTATTGAATCTCTTCCACAAAAAGCTGATCAGGCTCCGGGAGGTTCATCGGCTAATACCATTATAGGACTCGCAAATCTCAATACAAGAGTTTCCTTTTTAGGTAAGCTTGGTATGGATGTTTCAGGAGAATTCTATAAAGAAATGTTTAAAAGTATTGGAGGACGTACCGAACAGTTTAAATTTTCAGAAGAGGAACCATCGGGAAGTTGCATCAGCCTGATTACCCCAGACTCAGAAAGAACAATGAGAACAAATCTTGGAGCAGCAATGACTCTTTCTCCTGATGAAATCTCAGTTAATGATTTTGTCGATTGTAAACATGTACATGTAGAAGGATATTTGCTATTTAATCGGGATCTCATTCTTAAAGTACTGAAATCAGCAAAAGTTGCTGAATGTACCATAAGTTTGGATCTTGCCTCATTTGAAGTAGTAGAAGCATCAAAAGAGATACTACCTGAATTGCTTGAAAAGTATGTCGATATTGTCTTTTCAAATGAAGAAGAAGCTGCCGCATTTGTATCATCTAAAGATTCCTATCTAGCCCTAGATAAACTATCAAAACTTTGTGATATAGCAGTTGTAAAATTGGGAAAAAAAGGTGCTATTTTGAAAAGAGGAGACGAAAAAACATCAGTAAAAGCACACGTAATGAAACCGGTGGATACAACAGGCGCAGGAGACCTCTGGGCAACCGGTTTTCTCTATGGTCTTCTAAATAAATGTAGTCTTGAGACATGCGGAAAGATGGCAAGCATAACAAGTGCAGAAGTAGTATTAGTAACTGGGGGGTCAATCCCAAAAAAAACATGGATTAATATTAACAATAAATTAAAGGTTTTTCTAAATGACAAACAATAACGACTACCTCATAAAGGATATTAAACTTAAAGATTTCGGAAGAAAAGAAATAGAAGTAGCAGAAAAAGAAATGCCGGGATTAATGGAAACAAAACAAAAATATGGAAAAGAAAAACCATTAAAAGGCAAAAAAGTAATGGGTAGTCTGCACATGACAATACAGACCGCCATTCTTATAGAAACCCTTGTCGAACTCGGCGCAGACGTACGCTGGGCATCATGCAATATATTTTCTACTCAAGATCATGCCGCAGCAGCAATTGCCGCAACTGGTGTCCCTGTGTTTGCATGGAAAGGCGAAACTCTCGAAGAATACTGGGATTGTACCTACAAAGCCCTGATTTATCCCGATGGTTCCGGTCCAAACCTCGTAGTGGATGACGGCGGAGACGCAACATTAATGATTCACCGCGGATATGAGGCGGAAAATGATCCATCAATCCTAGATGCACCAACATCAGGTGCAGACGAAGCCGTATTAAACAACCTTCTGAAAAAACACCTTAAAAAAGACCCTCAAAAATGGCATAAAATAGTGGAAAACTGGGAGGGAGTGTCCGAGGAAACAACGACAGGAGTTCATCGCCTCTACCAAATGCTTGAAAATGAAAAACTCCTCGTTCCCGCAATTAATGTAAATGACTCCGTAACAAAATCAAAATTTGATAATCTTTACGGATGCAGAGAATCTCTTGCTGACGGGATAAAACGTGCAACTGATGTAATGATTGCAGGAAAAATCGCCTTGGTCTGCGGATATGGTGATGTAGGAAAAGGCTGCGCACAATCTATGCGAGGATTCGGAGCAAGAGTATTGGTTACCGAAATTGATCCTATCTGTGCCCTTCAGGCAGCAATGGAAGGCTTTGAAGTAACAACAACCGAAGAAGCTCTTTCTGAAGCTGACATCATAGTAACAACAACCGGAAATAAAGACGTAATTACAGCAAAACACATGTCAAAAATGAAAGACCAGGCTATTCTCTGTAATATTGGACATTTTGATAATGAAATCCAGATGGAAAAACTCGAAAATTGGCCCGGTATAGAAAAACTCAACATAAAACCACAGGTTGATAAATATACATTCCCCGACGGAAACTCCATTTTTATTCTGGCTGAAGGACGACTCGTTAATTTAGGTTGCGCAACGGGGCACCCCAGTTTCGTAATGAGTAATTCTTTTACAAATCAAACTATTGCACAAATTGATCTCGTACAAAACCCCAAAAAAATAGGTGTTTACAGATTAAGCAAAAAACTTGACGAAGAAGTTGCACGTATGCACCTCAAAAGACTTAATGTCAGACTTACAAAAATGACTAAAGAACAGTCCGAATACATAGGCATACCTATGAACGGTCCCTATAAACCTGAACATTACAGATATTAGTTAATTGCGGAATTGTGGAATTGAAAAATTGCTTTTAAAATTAACAAATCAACCAAATTAATATGGATTTTTTAAAATTTTGTGGTAAAAAAATAGCTGTCTTTGGCGTTGCAAATAAGAGAAGTGTAGCATGGTTTATTGCTAAAACTCTCTCTGAAGCAGGTGCCGAAATCATCTTTGTTGTCAAAGATGATGAAATTGCAAATAGTAATGAAAAACGCTTTGGAAAATCTCCAGTTTATATATGTGATGTAGGAAATGAGAAAGAAATAGAAGAATTGGCAACAGAAATAAAAGAAAAACACGAAGGAATAGACGGGATTGTCCACTCTATAGCCTTTGCAAACTATTCGGAAGGATTTAAGCCTTTTCATGAAACGTTGAAAAAAGATTTTCTCCAGGCTTTGGATATATCCTGCTTTTCTCTTGTCAACATTGTTAAATTCTTAAAACCATGCCTTAATAATGATGCTTCAATTATTACAATTTCTATCTCATCCACAAGAATGGCAGCAGAAAATTATGGTTATATGGCTCCAATCAAAGCCGCCCTTGATTCCTCAGTCGTGTTTCTAGCTAAATCCCTAAGTAAAACCTCAAAAATAAGAGTAAATGCCATAGGTGCCGGACTTCTGAAAACATCTGCATCTGCAGGAATCCCTGGATATATTGATTCATATCTATTTGCAGAAAAAGCAACTCTGCGAAAAAAAGCTCTAAAGACACAGGAAGTTGCAA
>JAYEIY010000194.1:0-9007 GCA_034660375.1 Verrucomicrobiota bacterium | reverse complement strand
GAGCACCATTCCTGCTTCATGTGCATGATCGAGACTCTGTATTTTTTCAAATGCTTGGGCAGAATGTATATAGGAGATTCCGCGCCAGACACTTCCATTTCCGTCAACAGTGTAATCCTCACCGTCTTTTGTTTCCACTATTCTTGGTAACTGCCATATACGATCAGATAGATGAATTTCATCTTCCAATCGGCGATGTACGTGCTCAGTTATTACACGCATATTGCTCATTATCTCTTTGGGATTGGCAAATACATTACTATTTATACGTTGTATTATAAAACGCTCTTCAGAAAATGTTGTTCGGAAAATCGCCAGATAGGTATCATTTACATTGCCATCCCCAAAAGGCATGACTGTTACCAGTTGACCTGGGATGTCAAATCTTTGTGCCATTAATGCTACATTCATATATAGTTCTGAGTTCTGAGTTAATGATTTTTTTATCAAGGAATTTATCAAATTATAGAAATTTTATTACTGTTTAAGTCTGCATAATCCGCAGGTATAAAAAGGAAAAAGGTGATTTAATAACTCCTTATCTCTTATGTGCATTTTGAACTTAAATTGCAAATTTGAAGAAGAAATCGAATCTGGATCTTTAAAACCTTTTCGTGCAGGGACTATATATAGAGAAGCTCCGCCCCCGTCGTTTCGAATTAGACATTGCACGAAAAGTCTTTTTCGATTAGCTTTTCACACATTGTCTGTTCCTGTTTGCAATTGTTTTTTGAGCAAATAACACTTAAAATCGCTATGAACGAGTCAGTATTCATCTCAAAGAAAGTTCAAAATCTTTGATTTTGAACGCATGCAGAGCCTGTATGAAAAGGTTTTTACTTTTTAAGAGCTTTTCTTGCAAGGTTTAATTAATAAACAAAAACAAATGACAGTTTATTCGAAACAACGTATGTATTTGAGCATACATGCAGACCAGTCAAACTAGTTTGAATATTATCATTGTTTGTAGGAAATCAAGCTAAATTGAGTTGAAATTGGAAAAAAATCTTAGTCGTGTTCACTTGAGGGGATCTGCATTTTTGAGGTGACCATAAGTTTGGCAGATTATTGCTAGGTCTCTGGACCAGACCTCGAAGTTTTTTAAGGCATAACAGAATACTCTAAAACATTATTGTATTTTTTTATATGGGGAAGAGTTTTCTTCCCGGAGAAAAGAATCTCCTAATCACAATCTGGTTCGACTATTTCCAACCCAGACAAGCCGAAACCAAAATTAAAAGTTGATTTTTTTAAAAAAATATTTTATCTCATTGATATTAAGAGAGATAAATTGATACTCTAAAAAGTCTTACCATAAAAAATACGAATATTACTGCTAACGGACTAAATAAGTTGCTCTTCAATAGAGCTTATCTCCGATTCATCAAAGGTTTTTCGTACAATGTCTATTTATTCTCTCACAAAATCCCTATAAATCAACTTGCTAAAATCTCTTAATACTCTAAATTCACTCTTTCCAAACTATTGCCAACCTGTTTATTCAAAATTTCACACAATAAAAAAGGGTAAATAATCATGTATTTTTTTGATCCAATGTATTTTATAATTATAGCCCCGGGACTACTTTTATCTCTATGGGCAAGTTTTAAAACAAAAACGACTTTCAGTAAATATTCAAAGACCCCTTCCCAAAACAATCTTACGGGGGCAGAAGCTGCCAGAGAGATGCTTTATCAAAGTGGAATAACCGGTGTAACAATAGAACGGGTAAAAGGTTCTTTGACAGATCATTATGATCCAAGATCCACAACTCTTAGATTATCTGAAAGTGTATATTCTGAACGTTCACTTGCTGCCATAGGAGTTGCCTGTCATGAAGCCGGACACGCTCTTCAACATGCAAGCGGATATGCTGCCCTTGGAATACGTTCTGCATTGGTTCCCGCGGCCAATTTCGGGAGTTCATTTTCCTATATTATAATCATGATAGGGATGTTTATGAGGTCTCCAGGATTAATGCAATTAGGCTGTCTTCTTTTCGGAATGGCAGTTCTTTTCTCCATAATAACTCTACCGGTAGAATGGAATGCCAGTTCACGCGCCAAAGTGGCTATGGTAGAAGCTGGAATAATCACAAAACAGGAGCGCAAAGCAGCCGGAAAAGTTCTCAATGCTGCATTTTTAACATATCTTGCAGCTGCAGTTACATCTATTTTAACGCTTCTTTATTATCTGCTTCGTTCTGGATTGCTTGGTGGAGGAGATGACTAAAGCCTCAAGAAACGTTATTCTTTTATTTCTATCTGCTTTGGTAGTCAGATTTATTTTTCTACTGGAATTTAAAAGTAGTATTTTTTTTGATGCTCCGGTTGGTCCGGATGTATCGGAGTATCTTCTCTGGGCAAAGCAAATATTATCTGGCAATCCCTGGTTTGAAGCACATATGCACGCACCGGTTTATCCATTTTCACTTGCAGTTCTTGTCTGGCTTTCTTCTTTTAACTTTTTTTTTATCCGCAGTTTCCAGCTTCTTCTCGGTTTAGGTTCTCTTTTTCTTATTTTTTTGACCGTAAAAAGACTGTTTGGAGAAAAGACAGCACTTTGCACATCTATCTTGTGGATACTATATACTCCTTTATTATTTTACGAAGCGTCTATTTTATGTGAAGGAACGCTCGTCTTTTTTGTTAGCCTATCTTTATTTTTGGTAACAGAATTATTCTCCAAAAAGAGTTTACCATCCCTGACTTCCCACAATCTAATTCTTTCCGGATTTACGGGGTTTTCAGCTGCACTTGCAGCCTTAACACATCCTTTTGCTTTGGTAATAGGACTTTCAATAATTCTTTACATTCTTTTATTATGTATTAAGGATAAAAAAAAATATTTATTATTAATTCCATTCGTTTTTCTCTATATTCTTCCTTTATTATTTGTATCTCTTGCAAATTCCTCTGCGGAGGGGAAACCTATATTTATTCAAAAAAACTCTGGCATGAATTTGTATTTGGGAAATAATCCAGATGCAAATGGGACTCCATATCTAAGACCAGGAAAAGAATATGACAATTTCAAATCACAAAAATATATCACAGATAAAAAAGGAGAGATTCAAGAGAAGAAAGGTTATTTTTTAGGCAAGACGCTTAGTTATATTTCATGCAATCCACTTGAATGGTCAGGATTATTTGCAAAAAAGATTTTTCTTGTCTGGACAGCATCAGATATAACCAGTACCATTGATCTTCCAACAATAAAAAACGACTCTTTTCTCATAAAATACTGTCCTCTGCCCTTCTGGCTTATCAGCGGACTTGCTTTTGCAGGAATTTTGTCTCTTTTTACAAATTATTCAAAACGTAAACACCTGCTTTTTCTAGCAGTTCTTATTTCTTATACACTAATTATGTCAATCTCTGTAGTCAGCGACCGTTACAGGCTTGGGATGATGCCGATTATGTTTATCTTTGCAGGGATAGGCTTGGCTCATATCTTAGAAAAAAGAACAATAAAAGATATTTTTGTCCTAAGCACACGAAAAACTATTTTAATCATATTTTTTGCATTTTGTTTTGCTTTAAACCAATACATTTTCACTTTCCCGCTCACTCACGAAAAAGCAGAGATTGCATCTTTAAAAGGCGAGGCATCTTTAAAAAAGAATAACTTACTTAATGCTGCCATATTTTTTACAAAGGCAATAAGTTTCCATCCAGGAAATATCCAAAATGCAGAACGCCTGGGATCAACAATGATGGAAATGAAGAAATACAATTCGGCTGAAAAACTTTTCAACGAAATTCTTGCAAAGAATCCTAATTCCTATATATCTCTGCTTAATCTCGGGATAATTGCATCAGAAAAAGGCGAAATGAATAAAGCGGAAGATTTTATAGAAAGCTCTCTTAAGAAAAACCCTAAATATCCCGAAGCACTCTATAACTTAGGCTTGATAAAAGAAAAACAAAACAACATAAATAAAGCAAAAGCATTTTACTTACAGACAATCAAACTCAAACCTGACTTTGTCAGTGCTCTTATTAATACAGGCACAATTTATCAAAGACAGGGGCAATATAAAGAGGCAGAGAAATATTACAAAAAGGTAATTCGCATCAATCCAGAGAAAACAAATGCACTTACTAATCTAGCATGTTGCTCCGCAGCACAAAATAAACCCAAATTAGCAGAAAAATACTTTGAAAAAAGTCTTAAAATAGATCCACAACAATCTAAAGTATGGCAAATATTTGCGCAATACGCAAAAAAGAATCTTTCTCCTGAAAAATATAAAGAAATTTTACAGCAAATAAAAATTCTTTTCCCAAGAACTGAAAAATCTGTGCAAAAACTACAGCTTTATCTCTTCTCTTCCTCAACATGTGATGAATGCAAAACATTGCGAAAAGAAATACTGCCACCAATCTTAGAAGTATTTGATGAACAAACTAAATTAAACTATCTCCATATTGATCAGCTAGATAATTTTGAATTACTTATGCTTTACGAAGAAACATATAAAAATGATACAGATGATGCAATAAAACTCTTTATCGGTAACACTTGCCTCAGCGGATTTGATAACATCATTGAAAATACAGAAAAAACAATTGCAACATCCATCGCCAATAAACAATTTACTCTAACACCTGATGAAATCCAAAATCCTGCGGACTGCGCAAAACAGGATACAACGAAACTCGTCAACAACAAATTCAGAGCAATAACATTTTCAATTGTTGCATCAGCCGGGCTTGCAGACGGGATAAATCCATGTGCATTTGCAACCCTTGTATTTTTTATTTCGGTCTTAACTATGCTTAAAAAATCCCGGAGAGAGATTCTACTTGTCGGACTTACCTTTGCCGCATCTGTTTTCCTTACCTATCTTTTATTGGGGCTGGGTGCATTCAAATTAATTCAGCGATTTTCTGTTAACTCCGGCGTAGCAGACACAATAAATATGGTTATGGGAATATTGACTCTGCTTCTTGCGGCAATCTCTTTTAGAGATTTTTTTGTCATAATCAAGAGTGGCAAAAACAAAGATATACAGCTAAAACTTCCCAAAAAACTACGTTATTACATAAACCGTATAATCAACAAAAAGATGCATACAAGGCATATACTTCTCTGGTCTGCAGGACTCGGAGTAATTATATCAATTCTTGAATCTGCATGTACGGGACAACTCTATCTGCCTACAATCAGCTATATCCTCAAAGAAGGCAGTCAATTTACTAAAGCATTCGCTTACCTTACAATATACAATATTATGTTTATTGTTCCCCTTTTGCTTATCTTTGCAATCTTTTCCGCAGGAACATCCTCAAAAAAGATAACAACATTTTTTTCAAACCATATAGCATTTGCAAAATTTATACTTGGAACCGTATTTACTCTGCTTGGAGTAATGCTACTGGTATAAGTTTCCCAAAAAAAATCAAAATAACCACCTTTGCGAAACTTAAGATTTGAACTGGGAATCTGAGATTAAAGGAATATTTCACGAAACTTAATAAACATTACAAAGCACTAACATAAAGAGTTACCCACTCAAAATGAAAAGGGACCTCATTTTTCTTAGGAAGAGATAATTAATTTAGGACTATTTAACTGAAAAGATTTAATCTAATATATGCATAAATGATCCACATTTAGAGTCTCTGCCCCCCGCAAACCCAACGCAACATCCCCGCAACAATTTTGGTAGGCAGTTAAATAGTTATAGGACCTTTTATATGTTTTACTATATCGTTAATGCGCCCGGTTTGTGTGACCCTCCCCTTTTCCATAAAAACACCTTGATGAGCTACTAGTTCTGCAAAAGGTGTGTCATGAGTGACAATGATAAATGAAGTATCAGATTTCAGCTCCGATAACCATGTAGCAAACTCTTGGGTTGTTTTTGCATCAAGGGCACTTGTCGGCTCGTCCAAGAGCATAGCCTCTGGCTTCAGCATAAGACCACGTGCAATTGCCACCCGTTGAGCTTGACCGCCACTTATTTGACCCGGATAATCAGTAATAAGTTCTTCTATACCTAAGCGCTCAAGCATTTCCCCTGCGGCTTTTTCTGCATCTTTTTTTAGATAATTTTGAACACGGCACGGAGCCAGAGTTAGATTATTTAAAACATTCATGTGCGGGAATAGATTCAGATGCTGAAAGACCACGCCTAATTTACTTCGGAACTCTTTTTCCTCTATGGTATAAATATCCTTACCGTTCAATAAAATAGTGCCAGTCTGAGGCCTCAGGAAGCGCGCCAGACAATTTAACAGTGTTGTTTTACCTGAGCCGGACATTCCCATTACGGCAAAGATATGCTCCTTAGGAAGTTTTATGCTAAGATCTATGAGTGCTTTAGTTCCGTCACCATAAGTATATGAAATATTATTAATGTCAATCATTTTCAAAGCCTTTTTTGCTGATGGATTTTTCAAGCATTCCAGCAAGTTTCATTAATGGAAATGTAACGGCAAAAAACAGCAAAGCTGCTATTAAATAATATTTTTGAGGTTCGAATGTAACACTAATTATAGATTGGGCTTCTCTTATTAATTCCGGAATTGAAATAATGGAAATTAACGCTGTATCTTTAATAAGTGCTACAACACAATTCATTAACGATGGTATAGCAATACGAAATGCTTGAGGCCATATAATAAATCTGAATCTATCAATCAACGATAGCCCCAACGCCTTTGCAGCAATGCCTTGTCCGAGATCAACACTCATCAATCCCGAACGAACCGCTTCTGACATATAGCCCATCGCACAAACACCCAAAGTAATAATTGCAGCGGGGAAAGGTCTTAAGCCAAGCCCCAGCCACACAAACAATAACTGAATCAGGACAGGTATGCCTCTAATCAAATCGACAACTGCGCGAGTTATCATGTGCGGAAGGAGCAATTTTCCTCCCTTATGTGCCAATAACAACCCGGTAGGAATAGACAGAGTAAAGCCAATGAGAATTGATGCAAAGGCAACAAGCAGTGTTACGCCAAATCCTTTTAGTAATTTTTTTACAATAACGCTTGTTGGCATCTTACTTGAAGCATTTTTGTTTGTTGAGTCTAGGCCAAAATACCGACTATAGATTTCCTTTATCGTTCCATCTTTTTCCATCTCAGCCAAAGCATGGTTTATGTCAGATAAAAGGCGTGTATTTTCTTTACGGACTGGGATGGCTATACGCTCCTTATATAACATCTCGCCAACAGGAACAAATGGACGCTTAGCTTTTTTAATTTGCCAAGCACCAACAAGCTTGTCAGTAACAAACCCGGTTATCCTGTTTTGCTCCAGCATCTCAAAAATTTCAACACTAGATTTAAACGTAACAACATTAATATCCGGATAATTCATTTCCAGATACTGTTGATATGTTTCCCCTAATACAACGCCTATGCGCAGGTCAGTGCATTCATTGATGGAATAAACCTTATGCGGATTATTTCGATGTATAAAAAGCTGAGCACCTGAAAAATAATATGGATTTGAAAAATCAACTTTTTCGGTCCGCTCAGGAGTGATCGCCATTGAGCCAATGATAGCATCATACTTTTCAACCAACAAACCGGCTAAAATTCCATCCCACTCTGTTGTGGCGATTTTAGACTTTAGATTAAGACGTGAGGCAATTTCCTGTGCAATATCAACATCAAATCCCGTTAGTTTACCTCCTGAATCATAGTAGCTAAACGGTGGATATTTACCGGTTAAAGCAGTTGTAAAGGTTTTAGTATCCTCACACCACACAGAATTGCATACACAAAAAAAGAAACCAATAATCCAAAGAATTTTATTTAACAGGCTTTTCGTCATTCTTGAAAATGGAACAAGCCTGCAGGATTTCCCGTCTAACCGGTTTAATCTGGAGACATCTGAAGTTATTTTCTCAGTAACTTCACGTTGTTTATCTTTGAAAATCATGATTTTCTTATTTTTCTCTATTTCAATCTATTGCGCAGTTCGCAAATCATATTTTATTATACCACGGCGAGGTACATATTCAGCAAACCACATTTAGCCTTACTACGAGTTCAACATAATTACTATAGATGTTGTTTTTACAGGAATCAAGAAAAAAATTAAAACATTAAAAAAAATCTCTGATAAAGAACAACCGTCCTGGCATAGTGCAAGACTTTAAAAGGATACCCAGGCAGACCATCTCTTTAGGCTTCACCTTGTAACAAAAAAAACTACTCTGCGATACCTCGTGCAATATCCGGATTATTTAGATTTTGTCCCGTCTTTTCTTATTCTGTCAGTGACATCGTAAAATTTATACAAATATTTTGCGGTAGAAAAATAGCTTCTATCTGGTAGTAATTCAAGGTTTGCTCCAAAATAGTGATTAAACACAACTCTAAAAGAATTAACGGGAGAAATCCCGGGATAGAGCAATTTTGCACCGCCTTCCGGCAAGTAATAAGCATTCAACATTGTCAGACATTCTTTGACATCAGTCATTTCTGCACTCTCCCACACCAACCTTGATCTCGGTCCGTGGTCTCCTAATATAAGCATTACAGGAGGTCTCCTTGATTTATCCAGTATTCCGTTTATAACTCGTTTCATCCGATTGTTCAGGAAAATGATCTGATCGCGATAGTGTTTATGATACTGTTCCACGGTAAGTCGTCCCCGAGATACGAGCCAATTGCCATCATGATCATTAAATCTTGATTCCAACTGAACAGATTCTCCTTCAGGACCGAAAACAAAGGGCGGATGCGGAATTTCAATATGAACAAAAACAAACTTTGGGCTTTCATATTTGTCTGCTATCTTTTCAAGATTGTCGAGTACAAATAACGTATGTTTACGATATCTGGTAAAAACATCTTCACGTTTTACAGAACCGGACATTTCAGGAAGAGGCGTTGCATTCCTGAGACCTGCATGAAATTCATTCACTGTTATTCCTGAATTAAGGAAGATATCCGCCTCTTCCTGAAATGTCCGGTTCTGTAAAACGTGAATATGTTTTTACCAGATATCGTAAACATACGTTATTTGTACTCGACAATCT